>CAZXLP010000015.1:0-14430 GCA_964642085.1 uncultured Anaerolineaceae bacterium | reverse complement strand
GCGGCCAGGGTGCTCAAGAAAGATCCGGTCGACGTGACCGCCGACGAGCGCTCGATGGCCAAGATGGTCAACTTCGGGCTGGCTTACGGCATGAGCGACTTCGGCCTGTCGTCCCGCGCCAACATCCCGCGCGCCGAGGCGCAGGCGTTCATCAACAGCTACTTCGCCGCGTACTCGGGGATCAGCTACTACATGATGCACATCAAGGAAGTGGCGCGAGAGCAGGGGAACGTGGCCACGTTGTTTGGCCGGCGGCGCTGGATCCCCGAGCTCTCTGCACGCAACCCGTCGCTGCGTGGGGCAGGGGAGCGGATGGCCATCAACATGCCCATCCAGGGCACGGCCGCGGACATCGTGAAGATCGCCATGAACCGCCTCTATCGCCGGCTGATGCGTGAGGGCTCCCGCGCCCGGATTCTGCTGCAGGTCCATGACGAATTGCTGCTCGAGGTGCCGCGCGACGAGCTGACTGCCCTTGTGCCGATAGTGCGCGAAGAGATGCAGGACGCTGTCAAGCTAGACGTCCCGCTGACGGTTGATCTGAAGAGCGGCGACGACTGGGAGTCGCTCACGCCCATCCCGGCGTAGCGATCCCGACCACCTATGCCCGAGCTTCCGGAAGTCGAGACGATCGCGCGCGAGCTGCGTCCCCTCGTGGTTGGTCGGCGCATCACCGGGGCGTGGCTCGACTGGCCGCGCCAGGTCAAGCACCCCTCCGTCGATCAGTTCCTGGCCGACGTGCGTGGCCGGGAGATCCTGGCCGTCGATCGGCGGGCAAAGTGGCTCGTCGTTTCGCTCAGTGGTCGCGACGGGGGCGACGGAACAGTGCTGCCGGGAGACGAGGCCGTCCTGGCAATCCAGGTCAAGATGACCGGCCAGCTCGACGTGGTCGCCCCCGAAGCGCCGCGCGACAAGCACGTTCACGTCGTGTTCGATCTGGACGATCGCAAGGAACTCCGTCTGCGCGATACGCGCAAGTTCGGGCGCGTCGGGCTCTATCGCCGGGACGATGCCGGCGGGGTCCTCGGTGCGGACGAAGCCACGGATCTGTTCACAATGTTCGGGCCCGAACCGCTCGATCCGGAGTTTTCGCTCACCGATTTCCGAAGCCGGCTGCGATTGCGACGTGCGCGCCTCAAGACGCTGCTGATGAACCAGGCATTCCTTGCCGGCGTGGGCAACATCTACGCCGACGAGGCGCTCTGGCGCGCTCGCCTACATCCATTGCGCAGTGCGGCTGGACTGAACCCTGTTCAAGAGCGCGACCTCTACCGATCGTTGCGCGCCGTTCTCGCCGAGGCCATCGACCGCCGCGGAAGTTCCGTCGACAACTACCGCGCTCCGGAGGGCCGGGGCGATATGCAGCGCTTCCTGAACGTGTACGGGCGGACCGGGAAGCCGTGCCCGCGGTGCGGACGACCCACGCGGCGCATGGTGATTGGGGCGCGCGCCGCGCACTTCTGCTCCTGGTGCCAGCGCCTGCCCGCACGCGAGCGAACGACCCAGGCACAGACGCTGCTCGCAGCTGTGCGCTGATCGTTCCGGACAGATAAGGCAGTGGCCATACTGCGGCTCGAAGCCGCTCACCGTGAGATAGGCGCCGAGGTCATCCTTTCGTCGATCAATGCGGCAATCGCGCGCGGCGAGCGGATCGGCCTTGTGGGCGCCAACGGTGCGGGCAAGACGACGCTGCTGCGCCTGTGCGCGGGACGCGACGAGCCGGACACGGGCCGCGTGATCCGGTCCGCCGGTCTGCGCGTCGGTCTTCTCGCCCAGGAGGCGAACCTCGATGCCGGGTTCGCTGCCGCGCCGACCGTGCGCGACGCAATTCGCGCCGGCGCATGGGAGGTGGTCGAGATGGAGCGCCGGCTGGCAGAGTTGGAGGTGGTCGGTGCGTCGGGCGTCGAATCCCCCGAATACGCCCGCCTGCGCGACGAGTTCGAGGCTCGCGGTGGTTATTCGCTCGACATCCGCGTCGACGCAGCCTTGTCCGGACTCGGCTTTGCCGCGCCCGACTGGCAACGGCCGCCGGCCGAGATGTCCGGCGGGCAACAGACACGCGCAGCGCTCGCCCGCCTGCTCGTCTCCGAGCTGGACCTGCTGCTGCTCGACGAGCCCACGAACCACCTCGACGTGTCCGCGATCGAGTGGCTCGAGAAGACCCTCGCCGACCGGCCCGGCGCTCTCGTCGTGGCCTCCCATGACCGCGCTTTCCTTGACGCAGTCGTCGAGCGCATCTGGGAGCTGCGCGATCGCCGCCTGGAGATCTTCCGCGGAAACTACAGCGCCTACCTGGGCCAGCGCGAGGAGCGCGACGCGCGTGCACGCAAGGATGCCGACGTCCGCACCGGGGCGATCGAGCGCGAGCAAGAGCTTGTTGGCCGGTACCGCAGCCACCGCAAGTTCTCCAAGATGCATGAGCACGAGCGGCGGCTGGCTGCTCTCGAGGAGCAGGTCACGGCCACGCCTACCCGCGTCTATGCACGGCGGCTAGCCCTCGATGGCAACGGCCGCGAACGGGTTGCCCGCTCCGGCGACGTGGCGATCGACATCGAGGATCTCGTCTGTGGCTTTCCCGGCGTCCCGATCGTCCGGGTTGGACGCCTGGAGGCTCGCCGCGGCGACCGCATCGGAGTTGTCGGACCCAACGGCGCCGGCAAGACGACCCTGCTGCGGACCATCGCCGGCGACCTCGCCCCACTGGACGGACACATGAGGCTCGGCAGCGCGGTCAACATGGGCTATCTCGCACAGATCAGACGGGCAGCGATGGCGGGGGCCACCGTCTTCGAAGCGTTCTCAGGTGCGACTGGGCTCGACAGCGGTCCGGCGCGCAGCTACCTCGCGCGCTTCCTGTTCCGCGGCGATGATGTGCACAAGCCGGTCGAGAAGCTTTCCGGTGGTGAGCGATCCCGACTCGAGCTGGCCATCGTCGGCGTTGTCGCCGCAAACCTTTTGTTGTTGGACGAGCCGACCAACCACCTCGACATTCCCGCCCGCGAGGCTCTCGAGTCCTTCCTGCGTGAGTCGGCCGCGACGGTGGTAGTCGTTTCGCATGACCGCCGACTGCTCGAGAGCGTCTGCAACCAGCTGTGGGTCGTCGATCTGCCACGCGCGGGGGAGGTTGCTCAAGTCGCCCGCTTCGCAGGTGGCTACCGCGAATGGAGAGCGGCCGTGTCTGGCGGCTGGTCCGTCGCGGACGCTCTGGCACAAAGGGCCACGACCAAAGCATCGAAGCCGTCCAAGCCAGCGGAAACAGATGGAGCCGGGCGGGCGCGAACCCGCGCGCCGCGCCAGGTGCTCTCCAAGGACGCCTACCGACGCCGACGTCAACTGGTCGAGGAAGACCTGACGCGGTTGGGGCTGCGAAAGAGCCAGCTCGAGCTGGCGCTGGGGGACCCTGCCGTTCAATCCAACTTCGTCGAGCTCCGGCGCGTGTCGAGCGAGCTTGCCGATGTCGACGCCGCTCTCGGCGTGGCCGAGGACGCCTGGCTCACGCTGGCCGATCAGGCTCCGCGATGAGCAAACCAGGCAAGCGGCGACCGATCCTGATCGGAATTACCGGACCGATCGGCTGCGGCAAGTCGACCGTTGCGCAGATCCTCGGAGAGCTGGGCGGGACGGTGATTGATGCCGACCTCCTGGCCCGTCGCGCAACCGAGGCAGGCCGTTCGACGCTGGCTCGGATTCGGGCCCGTTTCGGCGACGGCGTATTTGGACCGGGCGGCGAGCTGGACCGGGCCGCGATCGCAGCCGTGGTTTTCGAGGACGTGGCGGCTTTGGCCGACCTGGAAGGCATCGTCCACCCCGAGGTGCGCCAGATGGTCGAGCAGCTCTTGGAGACCGCGGCGGCCGACGATGCGCCCTTTGTCGTGATCGAGGCGATAAAGCTCGTCGAAGGCGGCCTCGCCGAACGCTGCGATGAGGTTTGGCTCATCGAGTGCGCGCCCGAGACGCAGCGTGAGCGCCTCGCAGCGCGTGGAGTTGGCGCGGCGGACGCGGAGCGGCGCCGGGCGGCGCAGGGTGTGGATCTGACCGACCGATTGGCGGAACTGCTCGGCAGCCGCACGGAGTCCGCCCGTCGGGTTCGTCGGGTGTCGACTGAAGGATCCATCGAAGACACCCGCGAGCGCGTGGAGGACGCGCTCGCCGATGCATTCGAGGGGGACCCCAGGGTCGTCTGACCGGCGCTGCTTCATCGGCGTTCCGGTTGGACCATTTGGCGGTGCGCAACGGACTTTCGATGGCCCCCACGCGGGTCTGCGCTGCGCTTGACTTGAGCGTGAGCCGGCAAGCAAACCGGCGCTTCGCCCAGCCCAGAGCGCTACAGGATCTTGCTTGCCCCCAGGAGCCACTTCGCGATTAACGTCGGCTGACCGCTCAGCCCGCGACGGTAAGCGGTCGCGCGGCCAGAGCCTGGTCGAGTTCGCCGTGTTCATCCCGGTCCTGGCCACGCTCCTGTTGCTGGCGGTTGACGTGGGCCGCATTTACTTCGGCTGGGTGAGCCTCGGCAACGTCGCCCGAATCGGCGCCAATTTCGCCGCCCAGAACCCCGACGCGTGGCAGGGCGGTGGAAATCCGACCGTGCAGGCCCGCTATCGAACGCTGATGGGCAGGGACGCCACGGGCATTGATTGCACGTTGCCGAGCACCTTGCCCGCGCCGACCTTCCCCGATTCGCCCGCCTACGCGCTTGGCTCGCGCGTCCACGTCAACCTGACCTGCACCTTTTCGCTGGTCACGCCGTTCCTCTCCAACCTGATCGGCGATGGCGCTGGCAACGTCAACGTGGGGACCTCGGCCGCGTTCATGATTCGGACCGGGTCCGTGTCGGGCGTCATCATCAGCGGCCAGGCGGCCACCCCAACGCCCACGGCGACGCCAACGGCGACCCCAACGGCCATTCCGACGCCGACGCCGACGCCGACACCAACACCTACGACCACAACCACGCCGAGCGGTTCCGGGCCGCCGACTCCGACCCCAGGGCCGACCCCTGTGCCGACGCCAACCCCGGTGCCGCTGGCCCTGAGCTTCTACGGTTCGTCCGCCAGCACCGACGCGTCAGGAGGCGGACCCCCAGGATCGCTCAACGAGATCCAGGTCGTCGGCGTACCGACGATCGCCGTGACCTTCCAGGACACGTCGAGCGGCGACTACACGGGCGGGTGTGACTGGGACTTTGGCGACGGCAACACGACCAGTAGCTGTGGCAACCAGGTAACGCATTCGTACACGACGCACGGCACGTTCACCGTGACGCTCACGGTCGACGGTCAGACGCACATCCGCACCGACTACGTGCTCTCAGGGTGCAAGGTTCCAGCGTTCGCCGGTGTCCGCATGAACTCGGCAACGTCGACGTGGACCAGCGCGGGCTTTGACTCAGGGAACATCAGGTTCCTCTCGGGCAGCGGCAACTACAAGATCGGCTACCAGTCACTCGTCGGAGGCCTGGTCAATCCGCTCGGGGGCTGCTCCGGCGCGACGATCACGGTGGGGCCGTGAAACAGATCTTCCCTCGACGGCGCAGCCACACCGGCCGCGGCCAGACCCTCGTCGAGTTCGCGATGGTCATGCCCATCATCCTGCTGATCGTGCTTGGCCTGGTCGACCTGGGCCGCGCTGTCTACGCGTACAACACGCTGGCGCAGTCGGCTCGGCAGGCATCGCGGACAGCGATCGTCAACCAGAACGTGACCACTGTGCGTAACCAGGCGATCGCGTCTGCGCCATCGCTTGGCCTGACCGCATCGAACGTCGACGTCTGCTTCAAGTCGGCGACGACCACGGAGGCGGACTGTTCCAACCCAGCCACGGACAACTGCCCGCAGAGTGATCGCGTGATCGGCTGCCTGGCCCTCGTGAGGACGCACATGACCTATGAACCGATGACGCCGGTGATCAGCCTCATCTGGAACTCGATCGCGCTCTCGTCGACGAGCGTTGGCACGATCGAGTACGTGTGCCCCACGGGCACGGCAACCGCATGCCCATGAACTCGATCCGCGCGCCGCGACACCACTGGCCCGCCCGACCCACGGGTGGGCAGGCAATGGTCTTCCTGGCCCTCAGCATGACCGTGGTGCTCGCCGCGGCGGCAATGGTCATCGACGGCGGCAACGCCATGGCACAGCAGCGCGGGACGCAGAACGCCACGGATGCGGCGGCCCTCGCGGGGGCGTTGGTGATCGCCGAGGAGATGGGCGGCGAAACGAAGATCGATGCGGACGTTCAGCTCGCGATGCAGAACGCATTCTCCGGCAACGCCTCGACGATGGGCACTTCACACTACGTCGATTACGACAACGACGTTGTTGGCACGGTCGGAAGCGGCGGATCCATCCCGAGCTCGGCGGCGGGCGTCAAGGTCGTCGGCAATCGCACGTTCGACACCTTCCTCGCCGGTGTCCTTGGCATCACGTCCATGACCGCGGGCGCCGAGGCCACCGCACTTGCCGGGGCGTTGCGCAGCCTGTGTTCAGCGGCCGATGGATGCGGAGTCATGCCGGTCACGTTCTCGATCCCGGTCACTACCTGCGACGGCTCGAGCCGACCGCTCAGGCTGGGTATCGATTGGCCCCTGGTCGGGATGGACGTCGCTCTGGCCGACACCGACGGCGACTACATGTCGATCGTGCCGTTGTGCAAGAACGGGCCTGGCGGCGTCGGCTGGCTGGAGATCGGCTGTGGCGGCAACCTGTCCGACGAGATCCTCAACCCGTGCAACGGCCCGTTCGACATTCCCACCTGGCTGCAGACCTCGACTGGAAACGCCGACAGCGTCGAAGGCGCGGTCAACACGTACCAGGGCCAGGTGATCCTCGTGCCCATGTTCGACTCGACGTGTCGCGAAGTGCCGACGACGGGCTTGCCGGCCGACTGCACGGACCCGGGCAACGGCAACAACCTCTATTACCACATCCCGCGCTTCGCCCAGTTCCTGCTGCACGAGGCGTACATCCAGGGCAACAACAACTCCGATTGCAACTCCGACCCCGGCTCGCCTCACATCGGCGGCAACGGCGGCACGAGCTGCTTCAAGGGCTGGTTCGTGCGCTACATCATGCAGGGACGGGTCGCAGGTTTCGAGCCATGCGACGAGGGCAACGTCAACGACGCGGACTGCCTCGAGGAACCGATCCTCGGAGTCCAGCTCGTCCGCTGACCGCCCGACGGCTCGGAGTAGCGAGCCGATGACGGCGGGCTCCGCTGGGGCCGGCACGGATGACTCGGTCACCCGCAGGCAAGTTATGCAGCCGGTGACTGAACGGACCGTCGACGGCCACCTATCAGCCTCGATTCCGTTCGTTTCGAACCGTCACGGCGCGATTTCATGCACCACTTGACTTAAAGGGCAAGTGAAAGCCCTCGCGCGACGCGTTGCCCGAGCTCCGACGGACGTTTCAGTCACAGGCTGACTAGTCTGCGGGGATGGACATCCCCTACCCGGCCGCGACGATCCTCGCCGGTCGATATGCGCTACATGCAGCGCACCCAGCCGAAGGGCTTCCGTAGCTGGGCCCGGCGACACCGACCGGCAGGTGTACGGGCTGCGCAAGTTCCTGACGCTGACCCGCCCTAGGGCTCCGGTACGAGGTGGACTGGGCTACCGCGGATGCTCACCTGCCAGGTCGTAAGGTCGGTCGAGTAGGACGATGTGCTGCCGCCCATCGAGTAACGGATCTTCCACCAGCCGCCCTCGGACGTGACCGAGTCGGACGATGGGTGCGGCGCGGCATAGTCGCTGGGCAGCCGGATCGAGATCGTCAGCCAGCAGCCGTTATACAGGCTCGAGCCACCAGTGTTCGTGGTAACGGAGGTCACGTCACTGCCCGTCCGCGTGTCGCAGCTGGCACCGGCCGAGCTCTCGCGCATCGCCGTGTAGTCGAACGTGGCCGGGACGTAATTGCTCGTACCTGGTTCGAGGATCTGGAGCGTAGCCGACAGCGCTCCCGTGTCACCCGGGTCCCACAGGTCGATCAGCATCGTCTTGCCGGCGTGGACTGCATCGATCTGAGCAAGGTAGAACTCCGACGAAGCGCCACCCGGCAGGCGCACGAAGGCCTCCATCGCGCCAATGCCATAGATGCGTGGCGTACCACTCGTCGACCCTGCCCAGAAGGCGAATGTGTTGTGACCGGTGGTGTTGTTCTGGTCACTCGCTGAGTCGGGGTCGGTCGAGTACGTGTGCAGGCGATAGGTCTTGCCACCGGCCAGCCCGGTCGACAGGCGCCACCAGTCGTGATGCCACGTCTCGGCGCTGCAGTCGGGCTGGGTCGGGGCGCCTTGGCCAGTGGTCCCGTAAAGCACGTGGTCCTGGAAATCCATCCGCTCGTAGGTGTCATTCGATGAGTCGACCAACGTGTCGTCGTCGGTGTCCCACGGTGTCTCGTTGCTGTCGTAAAGGTCAAAGTAGGCGCTCACCGGTTGGCGGCTGCTGTAGCCGTTGGAGCCGCCGACTGTCCAGAACTCGCCGGTGCCGAGGCCCGTCGAGCCGGCTTCGCAGAATCCCGGGTCGAAGATCCACAGCTCGCCCGTGCCGCCCGCCGGAATCTCGACGCCGTAGTTGTAGTACTCGTTGGGTGCATAGCGCCCATCAGGGTCGGTGTTGTCGTCGCTGTTCAGAGCGCTTGTGCGTGTCTCGTACTTCGTCAGGTAGGCATCCCCCTGGATGTTCGGGGCGCCCTGGCTGTTGATTGCGGCCCAGAAGTTGTGCGGGGCGAGGACACCACCATATGGCCCAGAAACAGGCGTTGGCCCCGTGACGACCGTCGTGGTTGAAGTGGTGTAGTAGACGTCAGCACGAAGGTGGTCCAGGGAGACCGATCGCGTGGACGCGCAAGAGGCTGTCCCGTTCAGCCAGGTAAGCCGAACGCGGAAGTTGCCGTTGAGCACGTCGGAGCGTGTCCACGAGTGGCCGCCCCACGCCGTGGTGCTTGCCGAGTCTCCAACGATATAGTCGGCGGTCGTCGTCGTGTTGAGCGCGTTCGTGAGCTGGGCTGACGACCAGGATGACCCCCCGTTCCAGGACACTTCGACACGCAGCTGGCAATTCGTGGACGTTCCACTGCCGGTCAGGTACAGGTCGTCGAGGCGGACGCGGATCGCGGTGATCGAGGCTCCCGATGGAACTGTGCCGTCGAAGCCGAAGGTTCCCCATTGCTGGGCAGCGTTGTTCGCTGACGCCGTGGTATATGCGTCGTTGTTCGTGTAGGGGTTGCCCGTCGAACTCCAGGTTCCAGTGTGGGCGGTCGAAGCTGCGCGCGTGCTGTTCGCCGCGGACGTGGAGGTCGTGCTCGTCGCGTCGACCAGGTAGCCCACTCCGAAGTAGTTCTGAGGGCTGCCCATGGGGACCGGCAGGACGAACTCGGCGAGACCGGTGACCCGGGACGTGACCTGCTCCGTGCAGTCTCCGAGCAGGCAGAAGACCCTCGCGAAGTAGGCGTCGACCGGTCCGGTGATCGTCACCCGCAGTCGTCGCCGGTTGCCTACGTCCTGTGCGGGCGTCACGGTGACGCCGCCGGAGCCGCCGGTGTATCCGTTCTTCGTCGCCTCGTCTCGCGCTGCGGAGTACGCCCGGGTTGTGTCTCCAGGCAGATACACGGCACCGGCGAGCGCTCCGGCGTCGGCGGCCTTCTGCATCTGCTGCTGGTTGCTCCAGAACCAGGCCACGTCGATGACCACGGCGGCCATGCCCATGAGCACGAAGGTCACGATCACGAACATGACCAGGACCTGGCCGCGCTCTCCAGCACGCCTGGAAGTCGCGGGTACTGCCGTTGAGGTGCGGGACGAAAGATTCATCATTTGTCCTAGCTGGTCGGGTTGAGCGCCATCACGGTCGAGTCGACCAGGTTGATCGTGCTTGCGAAGCTGCCGCCGATCATCTCGAGCATGTTGCGCAGGGGAGTCTGGAGGTGGTACTCGTAGTCGACCTCGACACCGATCGAATCCGGTGAAGCAGCACCGTTGTCGCGGGTACAAGCGGCCCAGCCAGTGGACGCCGGGCTGAAGTCGAGTATCTCTATCCCCGCATCCGGGTCAGCATCGGGACCTGAACCTGGCGTGTAACGCCAGACGTTGACGAAGCCGCCGATCTGGTTGCCCGACGAATTCGCTTTGTAGATGCGGATCTCGTTGATCCGCGACAGGTTCACGTCGGAACCGCCCGACTTCAGGATGTTCTGGAGCGAGGCGACAATGGTGGTGTCGACTCCGTTCGGGTCTCCCGAGCACGAAGTGTCGCTGCCGGTGACGAGCGCCGACCCGATTCGCGCTCCTTCGCGCGTGGCGTTTCCGATCGTCAGTCGGTCACTGAAGGCGAGTCCGAATTCGAGCATCGCCAGAAGCAGCACCAGGAACACGGGTATCACGATCGAGAACTCGACCAGCCCCTGACCGGAACTCCGGCGCGTGCCCGGGCCGCCTGTGGGCCGTGGGCTGGCGGTCATAGCTCGGGCTCCATGCGCGAGGTGTTCCGCTTCGTGAAGGTCCAGGTGAAGCCGAGCGTCCCGTCGCCGCCGAACATCCGCATCAGCTCTCGCACCGGTGTAACGGGGGTGTGGCGGTAGGTGATCTGGACGGCGACCTTGTCAACCGTTGAGCGTGGCGGGGAGAGAGCCGGGCAGCCGGCCAGGATCGTGCAGCGCTGGCTCTCGGGATAGCCGCTCGAGGACGCTGTATAGGGCACCGAATAGTCGCCGCAGTCCTTGGAGCCAGACCTGGTGTAAACGTTTGCGGCCAGCGAAGCCGCGCCGCTCGTATTGGTGCGGATCACCCGCACCTCGCGCACGTCGCGCTTGTCCAGGGGCGGCTTGAGGTAGTCCTCGATGCGCGCGAGGATCAAGCAGTCGGCCGTTGCGTCATCGCCCGCTTGGCCAGCGAGCAAAGCGCCGGCCTGCGAGGCTCGATTGATCCCGAGGACGGCGTTGAGGGCGAAACCGAACTCGATCATCGCAAAGGTCAATGCAACGAACAGCGGGAATACGAGGGCGAACTCGACCAGGCCCACACCGCTCTGCCTTCGCGCGTTCGCACGCGCTCGCGCAGGCGAGCGTTCACAGCGGCGTATGGACAAAAGCCATCCCATTCGGGCCCCTTCCCCCTGATCACCAATCCTGAGTTGAGAATTACCAGCCACGGCTCAGCCCGGCAATGGAACGGTGGTCGGGTGTCGCGATAGGACTAGACGCTTCGTGGACCGCCCCAAACCCCCCGGATCTAGAGCGCCGGCGAAGGCGCGGGTGACTGGCCGGGACCGGGCGATGGCGCCGGTGTGGGAGATCCGTCGGGGCCAGGGCTGGGCGAGGTGCTTGGCGTGGTCGGCGTGACGGGGAACCCGAGCAGTTCGGTCAGGTCAATCAGCTGCGGCACCGGGTAGAGGTAGGTCATCACGAGTCGATCGGTCGTGACGCCGTATTCGACATGGTCCGCCGTTCGCGTGTCTGTGTCAGGTCGCAGCACTATGGCGAACGAGTCAGGTGCCTGCTGGATGATGTGAGCGATCTGCTCCGCCTGGTGCAGGTCGACCTTCAGGATGTACATGCCTTCGGCCGCGTCAGCCTTCAGCACCTCGAGATCCTGGAATGTGATCTTCGTCGACTTGCCGCTCTGAAGCCCTTCCTGGGTGGCGGTCTCGATCACCTGGTAGTTGCCCTCTGGATCGATGGCCAGGACCTGGATGTCGACACTGACGATCAGGTCGATGTGCTGTCCGGAGGTGATTTCTCCGCCAACAGCACGCGACATGGGCACCTCTACGGAGACTGCGCGCCAGTAGGGGGAGTCGAGCGTGACCTCTTCGTCGGGTCCGAGGATGCTGAAGTCGGCATCGGCTGCGGACGTCGCGAACAGGTTCGGCGTCATCTGCTGGTCGGCGTACACGGGCACGGCCGTCAGACGGCCAAGTACCAGGTTGGCCTCCTTGTAGCTCTGCGACAGGACTTCGTCGATGGCTACCTGGCGGACCGTCACGTCGTCGGCGGTGACCTGCTGGCGGGCGGGAATGTCGCGCGCGGCGACGAGGACGCTTTCCGTGGCCACGGGCGCGCTGCCCTTGTTGCCGTTGGCGAGCATGAAGGCTCCCCAGCCGGCGGCGCCGGCCAGAAGGGCACCGACCACGATCAGAATGATCCGGCGGCGGCGCTCGGTGTCCTTGAATTCCATTTCCATGACGGGAAGGCTCCCCTCGAATATCTGGGCGGCAAAGTTCTTTGCGGAGTAGAACCGTACGAACCGAGGTATCGATCGGTAAGGGAACCGTCCGGGGAGCCGATGGGGTACGAACAGGCTACGGGCGCGGGTCTCATGTAGAGTCGGGACGGTGCCCGATTTCCGTCTAGAAGCCCCGTTCCAGCCAACCGGCGACCAGCCCCAGGCGATCGACAAGCTGGTCGACGGCCTATCCCGCGGCCAGCGTCAGCAGGTCCTGTTGGGCGTCACCGGCTCGGGAAAGAGCCTCGCCCCTACCGAGCGAGTTCTGGTCGGACGCGAGGACGACTACGGAGACGTCACGTGGAGCCTGCAGCCCATCGGACCACTGGTAGACGGCGAGCTCCGAGAGGATAGACCGCGGTACGTCGACGATCACGGAACTGAGGTCGCGTTCCCGGATCCATCGCTGGCAGGTGTGCTTGCGTTGACTGTCGATCCGAGAGACCACCAGACGGTGATTCAGCCGATCACCGCATTCATTCGCCACAAGTCTCCAGATCGAATGTTCGAAGTCCGCACAACAGATGGCCGGCGAGTTACGGTGACGGGTGATCACAACTTCGTACGACTTGGCAACGATGCCCGCCTCGAGGCCGTAGAAACGCGTGCTCTGCAAGTTGGAGATCGCCTGCCGCTGCCGAGCCACATTCCTGCGCCGTCTCGACGACAGGCCCGTCTCGATATCGCGCAGGCCGTCGAGCACGCACCGCTGTACGTAACTGGGCCCTCGGTCCTTGGCCGGGCGGTCGATATGACGGCCCGCCGCCAGCTGGCGCGCGGCGATCGCGCGCCGCTTTCCGCAATCGGCCTAACGAATGTGGCCGTAATGGAGCGCTTCGGGCCGACACGGGTGGTTGCTCGACACGGTCCACATGGACTGCCAGCAAGCCTGACCTTGACCAGCTCGTACCTCGAGTTTCTTGGACTGTTCGTCGCAGAAGGACATGTCGCGGACAGGTACGCCACCATCACTCCCGGACCCGAGAACGATGCCCTCACCCGCGGCCTCTTGGACGAGATCGGAATTCCACACTTTGGAGAAAAAGCTGGCGAGAGGCGAATCGGTTCGCGCGTCCTCGCCGAGGTGCTTCGGTCACAGTGCGGGTCTGTGGCTGGCGAGAAGCACCTCCCGCCTTCCTGGCCGAATCTTGACAACCCCTCGCTCGGTCGTCTTCTGGCTGGCTATTTCGAAGGCGACGGCTGGGTCGAAAGTGGGGCCGTGTGTGCCGTCACCAAGAGCCGGCAACTGGCCTCCGAGACCGCGTACGCCCTTCTGCGTTTCGGGATCGTTGTTCGACTGTCTCGGACTTGGAAGCGCGCGGCTGGGACCAAACACGTGGGGGGCTACTACTGGCAGGTATCCATTCGGGGCGCGGAGGACATACGCGCATTTGCCACCCACGTTGGGTTTCTCAGTCCGCGAAAGCAAGCTCAGCTCACCGGCATCCTGGCGACCGTCGAAGGCGGCAACTCCGACACCCTGCCCCCGCAGGCAGGTCCATTGCTGCGATCGATCAGGCAATCCATTGGCGCTTTCGAGCGTCACGTTGCGGATAGGGCGGGCATGTCGCGGAGCGGCTTGGACATGCTAGAAAACGGGCGGCGAGCACTTCGTCGCGGTCGCGCTGCAGGCCTACTGGCCGTTTTGGAGGGATTGGCAGCGGAGGAAGGTCTCCTAAGTGCCGCCGATTACTTCAACGGGATTGCTGCCCTGAAGCGCCTCCTCGTGTGTCGCTGGACAACCGTCGCGGCGGTGGAGGCGAGGCCGTCGGACTCGGAGTTCGTATACGACCTGTCCGTCGACGAGTCCGAGACCTTCCTCGCCGGCTTCGGTGGCATGATCGTTCACAACTCGTACACGATCAGCAAGGTCATCGAGCGCCACAACCGTCCCACGCTCGTCCTCGCCCACAACAAGACGCTGGCAGCGCAGCTCTACTCCGAGTTCCGCGAGTTCTTTCCGGACAACGCGGTCGAGTACTTCGTGTCGTACTTCGACTACTACCAGCCCGAGGCATACTTACCGCGCTCCGACACCTACATCGAGAAGGACTCGTCACGCAACGACGAGATCGACAAGCTGCGCCATGCGGCGACACGCGCTCTGTTCGAGCGGCGCGATACGATCATCGTTGCCTCCGTCTCGTGCATTTACGGCCTCGGCGCGCCCGTCGACGATTCCCATCCGCACGGCCACCGCCGCGATGGCGCCGT
>CAZXLP010000014.1:0-14552 GCA_964642085.1 uncultured Anaerolineaceae bacterium | reverse complement strand
GCTGCGCGGCGTCGATCCGACCCTCGGGCCCGCGATGCAGTCGACCGGCGAGGTGATCGGCATCCACGCCGACGCGCGCGTGGCGATGGCCAAGGCGCTCGTCGCGGCCTCCCTCCGGCCTCCGGTGGCAGCCACGGAGGGCGCCCTGGCCTTTCTGTCGATCGCCGATCGCGACAAGGACGCTCTGGGCGAGCTGGCCGCCCAACTGGCGTCCGTTGGCTACCGGTTCTGCGCCACGTCCGGCACCGCCCGTGCGTTGCGCGTTCTTGGCCACGAGGTCGAAGAGGTTGCCCGCGTGGGTGATGGGGTTGGCGGTCGATTGGTACTGGAGGCGATCGCATCTGGCGACGTGTTGCTTGTCGTCAACACGCCGTCGCCCGAATCCAGGCCGGTGCGCGACGCCGGGGCAATCCGCATGGCCGCGATCGATGAGGGCATCCTGTGCCTGACCTCGATCGACACCGCCTTGGCCGCGGCGGCGGCGCTCGATCCGACCGTGTCGGCTCAGCTGGACGACGTGCGCCCTCTCGACGAGTGGCTCGAGGGTGTCGTGGTCAGTCGACCCGCGTAATCGTGATCGGGACGTCTCCCTCGTCGACCACGTCTTCACGCCCAGTTTTGCACAGTGCTCCAAGACCTTGGAGCGCGCTCGCTGAGTGGCTCCACACAGCTCCGACCATGGTCATCTGAGCCCTCCGAGCGGGTAATAGTTCAGTCACGATGGTCTTATGAGGGTGACCATCCCGGATCCGGCGCTTGTCCTGCTGATCGGGCCGTCCGGTGCCGGCAAGTCGACCTTCGCGGCGAGGCATTTCCGCCCGACGGAGATCATCTCCAGCGACGCGTTGCGCGCCATGCTGGCCGACGACCCATCCGACCAGGGTGCCTCGGCCGAAGCCTTCCGCGTTCTCTCGATCCTGGCCAATGGACGACTGAAGCGGCGTCTGCTGACCGTGATCGACGCCACCAACCTGCGCGCGGCGAACAGGAAACGCTTCCGGCAGCTCGCGGCGCGCTACGGGATACCAACTGTCGCAGTCGCCTTCGATCTACCGGCGGAGCTGTTCGCAGCGCACAACCAACAGCGCCCAGACCGCGTGGTCGACGCTGAGGTTCTGGCCGACCAGACGGAACGTATGCAGGAGGCGATGGCGGACCTACGGGCCGAGAACTACGAAGCCCTGTACGTCTTACGCGACGTCGGGTCGGCGCGCGAGGCAACTCTCGATCGCGTCAGGTCGTCGGAGGCGGGCTAGTTCGGCGGCGCCGAGGGCTGACGGTCGTCCTGATCTTCCGTGCCAAGGGCCGAATATCAACTCACGGGAGCGTCGGCGAGCTTGCGAACTAGCGGCTCGACGGTGTATTGGCCGATTTTTGGCCCAAGCGCCGCAGCCACGGCTTCATCAAGGACCGTCGCTCGCAAAGTGACGCCCTTCCTGGTCAGATTGGTCTCAAGGGACCACGGACGACCGTCTGAAGCGAGGCTGGCTTCTATCCGTTCGAGATCCCTCGTGCTGAACGGGACTCGGACGACACACAGGCTGTATGAAAAAACCTTGCGCAACTCAGTCGTGACGGTCTCGACGTCGTCGACAGTGGCAACGACGTACACAGCCGCTCTCCCTTCGATGTCGCCAGAGCCGACAAAGGCACCCCAAAGACCTGCGTACCTATCTGGATGAGCGAGCACCTCGCCGTCCACCGCGGCGCCCGCTGCTTCATAGGCGAGGTCTGTGTCGACGACGGGCCATCCTCCGGCGGGCGCATCGCAGGGCACGTTCCGTTCCAGGGATGACGACGCGGGCCGCTCGCTCGGTCTCGCGTCGGTCACCCGGATGCGGTCGCCCTCCCACGTCCCCTCGACGCTGAGGTGCCCGGACGCCCAGGTTCCTCCGACCTCCGCCGCGCCAGGGAGGTTCCGAACATCGACTTCCACGCGGACAGAGGGGTCCATGCAATTGGGAGGCGACCCGATCATTGCGAGGGAGATCAGCTGCTCGCAAACAATCGGTTGGCCGCCGATTCGTTCGATGACGTATCCGGACACCGTAACGAAGTCGCCGTCGCGGACGATGTCGTCGGTCGACGTAGGGCTCGGCGTGGGCCTCTCCGGATTGATCGGCGTCGGCGATACAGGGGCAGTCGACCCAGCCGGCGTCGAGGGTCCGGCGGTTGGACCATTGGCGACGACCGACCCGCCGGGCGGGAGGGCCGGCTCGGATATGCGTGGACCAAGGAGGCCAGCTATCACGGCGAGTACGACGATGCCGGCCGCCGCAAGGCCGGCGAAGAAGCGCGACTGTACCCGGGGCGCATCACGGAACCACCTAACGTCGACATCTGGTGGTCGTGACAGCTGAGAGCGCCAATTGTCGCCTGCGTCCTGAAGGAGGCGGTGGACATAGTCGGTGCGTTCGTCGCCCGTCATTCCGAGCCCCGAAGTAGCGTTCGGAGCTTCGCCCGGGCATCGGCGAGCGTGGACTTCACCGTTCCTTCGGAGCATTCCATAACAGCGGCGGTTTGGGCAACAGAGAGACCCGCGAAGTAGAAGCAGTCGACGGCGAGCTTCTGGCGGGCTGGCAACTTGCGCACCGCCATCTCGATATCGATCTGCTCGTCGGCCGACGGGGCAGGCACGTTCGGTTCGATGCGCATCGGAAGCGGACGCCGGCTAAGGGCCCGGCGTGCCTCATTCGCGACGATCGCCAACAGCCAGTTGGTGAACGGGCCGCGCTCCGGGTCGTAACTCGACCGCTTCCGCCAGGCGCGAACGAGCGCGTCCTGAACGACGTCGTCCTGGGCGCCGCGTGGACCGAGGCGTGAAGCGAGTCGCGTCATGCTCGTCAAGTGCGGTCGAACAAGGTCGGCAAACTGCGCGGCATCCACGCTCGCCGTGCTAGGACCGTCCGCATTCGAGCCCGTCAATGAGACGCGCGCGTCGCCCATTCATACCTTGTATACCCAACCACGGTCGGATTGGTTGGGTTCAGGTGTCGGGCTGTTCCTTTCGTGACCCTTCTGCCAAAAGTCGACCAGTGCCGACCTCATGCGAGTCGAGTCGCCCCATATTCCATCAGATGTCCGAATGGAGCGACTTGTGGCAACGAATCGGCCTCTCTGGCCCACCACTTCTGCCATCTCGGCGGGCATCGGCCTTACTGAGGTCGCTTCTGCGCGACTTTTGACAGGAAGCGTGCGAACAAGAGCCAGGGGCTAGTCGTCGCGGCGGGTTTCGTTGACGCCGCGGAGCGAAATGGCGGCGACGGCCAGAAGGATAAGCATCGAGCCGATCGCGGCCCTTGGTGCAAGACCGAGCAGCGTCGATTGGACGTCGTTCTCGCCGTACGGGACGCCGGCCCGAGTCACGAGGAACAGCACGACTCCTGCCACGGCCAGACCCAAGGGACCGGCGGACGCGGTGGCGACATTCGAGATGCCCATGTACCGGCCGGCGCGCGCCTTGGGGATGATGTCCGTCATCAGTGCCCAGTCGACAACCAGGAACGCGCCCGCGGACAGGCCGAGCGGCACCAGCGAAAGCAGGGTCAGCTCCAGACTGGGCGATATGGCCACGCCCGTCACGCCGATCGCGGCCAGCGCGTAGCTCCAATAGATCACGCGCTTGCGACCGATGCGGTCAGATAGCCGCGCGGCTGGCAGCACGGCGGCGGCAGTCGAGATGGCGATGATCAGCCCGGTGACGATCAGGTATGGAGCCGCGACCGCCGGTGACATCCCGAAGGACCTTTCGAGGACGAATACCGCGTAGGCGGTGATCACCCCCGGCATGGCCAGGTAGCACAGCCGCGACACCAGCAGCCAGATGTACGAACGCTCGCGAAGGATGTCCGTCCCCCACGCGGAAAGCGCGATGCGCTTCCACGACCGACCCTCGCGCGGGACGGCCGCGCGGCCCTCGTCAACGGTCAAAGCCAGCACGACCATCGTCGCCGCCTCCACGAAACCGAGCGCGACCGTTGGCCAGAACAGGATGGCCCGCACGGCGGGCTCGGCCATTCCGGGCTCCAGCTGGAAGTAGCCGAACGCGGCGATCCCCACCCCGGCAATCCCGCCGAAGATGATCATCACGCCCATCATGCCGCTGGCACGGCCGACCTGGCGGGCGGGAACGAGATCGGGGACGTAGCCCTGGAACGGCCCCTGCGCAAAGTTCGATGCGAACTGGAGCAGCACTAGGGCGAGGACAAGCGCCAGATAGGTGTCCGCCGCCGCCACCGCCCAGAGGAACACGACGTCGAGCAGGCTGCCGATCACGATGAACGGCTTACGCCGGCCCCAGCGCGTCACGGCGTAGTCGGAGATGGCACCGACCGTCGGCTGGACGATGATCGCGGTGATCACGCCGGCCAGCGTGATGAGACCCAACCCCAACCCGGCAGAAGCCGGCCCGAACATCGCCTCCATGCGCTTTGGCAGCACGATCACGTGCAGGCCAGTCCACATTGCGTTGATGCCCAGCCAGTAGATCGACAGCGTCAGCAGCTGTCGCAATGGCAGTTCGCGAGTCGGTCGGCCAAGGGGGTGGATGGCTGGCTCGCGCATGGCGGCCAGCCCCGGATCGAGCGAAGGCGACGGCGAAAGTGACGCCGTCGGCAGCTCAAGGGGGGAATCGGGCGCCGGGCTCGTCGGTTCGTCGGTCGGTGCTTCGATCGAAGGAGTTTAGGGTGGCGGTCAGTCCTCGCGGCGTCGCTCGTCGACGTGGCGCAGGGCCCATGCCGATATCAGGAAGAAGATCAGCGTCAGCCCCATTGCGAAGCGCGGCGCCGACTCGTAGAAGGTGCTCTGGTCCGCCGGCGCCGTGCTCCCCAGCTCACGCGGTAGGCCGAGCAATACCAGACCGGTGACGAGGAATCCGGCCGTCAACCGACCGAGCGGCCCACTGATCGCGGTCGCCACGTTGGAAATGCCCATGTAGCGACCGCTGGTGGCCTTGGGGATGATGTCGGTCATCAGCGCCCAGTCGACGGCGAGGAAGGCGCCGGCCGAAATGCCGACCGGAACCAGGGCGACCAGCATCAGCGGGAGATCTGGCGCCAGCGCGACCCCGGCCATGCCGATCATTCCCAGCACGATGCTGATGTAGATCGTCCGCTTGCGACCGATGCGATCGGACAGGCGTGCTGCCGGGAACGTCGTCAGCCCGGTCGTCACGCCGAGCACGGCGGTGATCACCGTCAGCGGCCCGCCGGTGTCGCCGACAGGGATGCCCAGCGTGCGGACCAGGTAGAAGAAACCGAGGAAGGTAAGCACCGTCGGGGCCATCAGGAAGAACAGCCGGGAGACGAGCAGCCAGACGTAGCTGCGTTCCCTGAGAATGTCCGTGCCCCACGCGCCGAGGGCGATCTGGAGCCAGGAACGACCGGCGCGGTCGGGCGCCTGGCGGCCTTCGCGAACGAACAGTAGCAACGGCACGACGGTGACGATCTCGATGACGCCAAGGCCGAGCGTCGGCCAGAAGAAGCCCTGGCGCACGAACTCAGCTGCCTCGGGAGTGCCCAGCGGGAACGGGTTCTGGCCGAACTGGCTGAGGCCGAGGGTCGCGATCCCGACGCCGACGACCTGGCCGAGGATGATCATCAGGCCCATCAGGCCACTAGCCACGCCCACCTGTTTCTGCGGCACGAGATCTGGGACGTAGCCCTGAAAGGGCCCCTGGGCAAAGTTCGACGAGCACTGGAGCAGGAGCACAAACGCCAGGATGGCCACGAACTCGTTGGCGCCGGCGACCCCCCACAGGAAGACGACGTCAAGCACGGCCCCGATAAGGATGTACGGCTTCCGGCGCCCCCAGCGCGTGACGGTGTAGTCGGAGATTGCGGCGACGGTCGGCTGGACCAGGACGGCGATGAGTAGCGGGATCGTCTCGACCAGGCCAACGAAGCTCGGCGCCAGGGTCTCCCCGAACATGGCCGTGAAGCGCGCCTGGAAGATGACGTAGCCGAGCCCGGCCCAGATGACGTTTATGCCCAGCCAGTAGACGGACAGGTTGAGCAGGTGCGCGAAGGGCAGCAGGCGTGTCGGGCGGCCGACGACAGGTTGGTCTGGCCCGCCGGCCGTCGCTATTGGTTGCGTGACTTCCAACGCCGGGCCCCTTGCGCCCCCTCATGACTCGGACACTGCCGAACCGTGCGGCTGGAATCATGAGCGTATCCGTCAAGCCCAACCGCGCAGGTGCCGCTCACCTGATGAACAGCTTTGACGCAAACCACTTGGGACAATGGATCGATCACGCTCCAGATAGCCCTGTAGATGAGCAACTCGGGCTACTAACGGGGCAGACTTCACCCGAATTCGTCCATTTGGCGATCTGGCCGGCCGGTTGCGGACGCTGCGAGCGAAATCTGTGGCGGTTCTTGTCGAAGTTGCTCGCCTAGCGAGCAGCAGGCTCCCGAGGCTAGCCAGCGGCGAACCATCCAGCGCGGGCGGACGGATGGCCACCGAACGCCGATGCGTCACAATCGGTCCGTGCCCCAGCCACCGAGCGACCTGCCCGTCGTGCGCTTCAGCCAGCGAACGCTCGACAACGGCCTGCGCGTCATCGTCGCGCCTGACCACCTTGCTCCGGTGGTCGCCATCAACATCTGGTACGTGGTCGGATCGCGCCACGAGCAGCCTGGCCGGACCGGTTTCGCCCACCTTTTCGAGCATTTCATGTTCCAGGGGTCGCGCCACGTCAGCAAGGCGGAGCACTTCTCGATCGTGCAGAGCGCCGGCGGCGTGAACAACGCCACGACCTATTTCGACCGCACGAACTACTTCGAGACGCTGCCCTCGCACCAGTACGAACTGGCGCTGTGGCTGGAAGCGGACCGCATGGCGACGCTGCTCGACGCGCTCGACCAGGAGAACCTCGACAACCAGCGCGAGGTGGTCAAGAACGAGAAGCGCCAGTCGTACGACAACCGGCCGTACGGTTCCTTCTACGAGAAGCTGATGGCCGCCGTGTTCCCTCCTGAGCACCCCTACCACCACACGCCGATTGGCTCGATGGAGGACCTCAACGCGGCCAGCGTCGAGGACGTCGTGACCTTCTTCCGTACCTGGTACGCGCCCAACAACGCGGTCCTGTCGATCGTTGGCGATGTCGACGAGGACGAGGCTCATGCGGCGGCCGCGCGCTTTTTCGGCCCCATCCCGGCCAACCCCGACATCGTCCAGCCACCGATGCCCATGATCGAGCCCCACATCGGCCACGAGTTGCGCGAGGTCGTGCCCGACGACGTGCCGCTCACACGCATCCACTTTGGATTTCGCTGCCCGCCGTACGGCATGCCCGAGTTCGACGCGCTCGAGGTGTGCAGCCAGATCCTCGCCGGCGGCCGAGGCAGCCGGCTGTATCGCAGCCTCGTGCGCGAACAGAAGATCGCCCAGGACGTGACCGCGTTCGCGTTGCCGCTCGTTGCCGGCGCGTCCTTCTTCGGCGGCTGGGTCACCGTCCGCCCCGACAGCGACGAGGAGACCTGCGAGCGGGCATTCGAGGAGCAGCTCGACCGCTTGGCCACCGAGCTCGTGACCGACGACGAGCTGGCCCGCGCGCGAGCACTGATCGAGGCAAGCGAGCTGGGCGCCCTGGGCCGGGTCGAGGAGGTAGCCGATCGGCTATCGATGTTCGCCGCGCTCTTCGATCGGCCGCAAATCGTCAACGAGCAACTGCCGCGCTACCTGTCGGTGACCGCGGAAGAGATCCGCGCTGTGGCGCGCGACGTATTCCGGCCCGACAACCGCGTCGTCCTGACGTACGTGCCGCGCGCGGCGGAAGAAGCCGCCGCGTGACGATCGAGGATCCGGCCGAGAAAGGCTTCATCACCGACCAGGACGACCTGACCGCCGTTGCCGAAGAGACCAATCAGCACACGGCCGACGGACTGGCGCCGGAGCCTGACTCGGCTGCCGTCATCTCGCCCGCTGCGGCGACGACGACCGTGCCACCAACGCACGGCGCCGATCTGTCGGTGCTCGATGTGCGGCCATCACCTGGCCCGCCGCGCGAGTACAGGTTCCCGGCATTCGAGCGCGCCACCTTAAGCAACGGCCTGACTGTCGTCCACGCCCACGTTCCGGGCCGGGCGCTCCTCGCCGCTCATCTGATACTCCCCGGCGGTGGCTGGAGCGAGTCCCCCGAGCAGGCCGGCGTGACCGTGCTCACCGGCCGTGCCATGCTCGAGGGCACACGCCGCCGAAACGGGGTCGAGTTCATCGAGGCGTCGGAGCGACTCGGCGCCGAGATCCATGCCGACGCGTCATGGGAGTCGCTCACGGCGACCATGGAAGTGCCGCGCTCGCGCTTCGGACAGGCGCTCGCGCTGCTGGCCGAGATGACCTTCGAGCCCGCATTTCCGGGCGAGGAAGTTGAGCGGTTGCGCGACGAACGCCTGAATGACCTGCTCCAGGCCTGGTCCGATCCGCGCCGCCGTGCCGAGCGCGTCTTTCCGGAGACTGTCTACGCTCCCGATACGCCCTATAGCCGGCCGCTGGCCGGCATCCAATCGACCATCCGGCCACTCGATCGCGACGCGGTGGTCGAGCGCCACCGTCGGCTGCTCGATCCGTCAGCGGCAACGCTCGTGGTGACGGGTGATCTGACCGGCGTCTCATTGCTGGATCTGGCGGAGGAGCACCTGGGCCACCTACCAGCAGCGAGCGCCGCGCGCCAGATCGATGGCGAAGGGGCCGTGGCAGGCCATCCCGACGGGGCTCGGGTCGTGCTCGTCGATCGGCCGTCCGCTCCGCAGTCGGAACTTCGAATCGGACATCCCGGCGTCCCGCGCAAGACACCCGACTTCCACGCGATCTCCGTCCTCAACGCCATCCTTGGGGGGACGTTCAACTCCCGACTCAACCGGGTGATCCGAGAGGAGAAGGGGTACTCGTACGGAATCAATTCGTCCTTTGACATGCGCCGACGGGCTGGGCCGTTCGCAGTTCGCTGCGCCGTCGAAACGGCCGTGACGGTCCCGGCACTCGTCGAAACCCTGCGCATCGTGCGCGAGATGACTGAGCTGGCCCCGGAGCGCGATGAGCTGCAAGTGGCGCTCGACTACCTAGTGGGCGTATTCCCGCTGCGATTCGAGAGCGCCGCGCAGGTCGCGGCGGCGTTGTCCGGGTTGGTCATCTTCGACCTGCCCGACGACGAGCTCGACCGCTACCGGCCGGCAGTTGCGGCGGTGGACGCGGACGCGGTGATGGCTGCGGCACGTCGCAACATACGGCCAGCGGAGTTGTCGGTCGTGATCGTAGGCGATGCCAAGGAGGTCGAGGGGCCGCTTCGTGAGGCCGGGCTCGGTGAGGTGATCGTCGTACCGGCCGACGCCTCGCCCGAGTGATCGTCGTCCTAGGCCGGCCGGGCCTCACGGCCGACGACCACATAGACCGGCCGACCGGCCGCATTGCGCTCGCTGCGGCCCGGGCAGGCGGCCGAGTCGAGCTCGTCGGAAGCGTCGGTGACGACGCGGATGGCGATACGGTCGTCGTGGAGTTGGGCAAGGCGGGGATCGGTCACGCCGCAGTGCTCCGTGATCCGGCCGGCAATACGCCGCGCGTCGGCGACGGCGAAGCTGACGGCGCGAATCGGAGGCTGCCACGATTGGACGCGGCCGACATCGACCTTGGCCTCAGTTACCTCTCCGAGTGCCACGTCCTGGTGGTTGCCGACGACCTCGACCGGGACGCGCTGAAGGTCGTGGCCGACGCAGCCACGTACCACGGCGCCTCGCTTGTCGTCGTAGCGAGTGATGTGAACGGCGGCCTCGACGAGCTACCCGATTCGGCGATCGTGCTCGGCCCGCTGACGGAGGATGGCGGTGCGTTCGTCGACCTTGTCGGCCATTACGCCGCCGCGCTCGACTCGGGACGAGTGCCAGCCGACGCCTGGCGCGATGCGATCGACGAGAGCGGATGGGAGCCCGCGACAGAGTGAGCGGGCCGGCAGGCGCGGAGCCGCTGGTCGTTTTCGGAGATGTCAGCCTGACCTACGACTTCGGGCCGGAACACCCCTTGACGCCACGGCGGTTTGGGCCCTCGATCGACCTGATGCGGACGCTGGGTGCGACAAGGTTCCTGGAGCCGCGGGTGGCGAGCGACGAAGATCTCGGCCGTCTCCACACTCCTGAGTACATCCGGACGGTGCGCGATTTCTCCATTGATCCCGACAGACCCGATTCGGCGGGAATCGGACCCGGCGACTGCCCTCCGTTCGAGGGCATGCACGAGGCGTCTGCGGCAGTGGCCGGCGGATCGATCGACGCTGTCGACCGGATCCTGGCTGGAGAAATGCCGCACGCCTTTCATCCCGGCGGCGGACTGCATCACGCGATGGCTGGCCGCGCTTCCGGCTTCTGCATCTACAACGATGTCGCGCTCGCCGTGGCGCGTGCCCGCGACGCGGGGCACCGCGTGCTGTACGTGGATCTCGACGTTCATCACGGCGACGGCACCCAGGCGCTGTTCTGGGATGATCCACAGGTTCTGACCCTCTCGATCCACGAGACCGGCGTGAGTCTCTTCCCGGGCACCGGCTTCGTCGACGAGCGTGGCGGCGCCGGAGCCATGGGTACCGCCGTGAACGTCCCGCTCCAGCCGTACAGCGGCGACGGCTCGTGGCTCGCCGCCGTCCAGCAGCTGGTGCGTGCGCTCGCGTTGGCCTTCCGTCCGACCTTCCTCGTCACTCAGCACGGCTGTGACTCCCACGCCTACGACCCGCTCGCGCATCTCCGGCTGACGACGAACGCGTACCGGACGGCCACCGTCATGCTCGACGCGATCGCCCATCGCTACGCCGAAGGTAGGTGGCTCGCGACGGGCGGCGGCGGCTACGACGCGTATCGTGTGGTGCCACGGTCGTGGTCGTTGGTGTGGCTGGCCCAGGCGCATCTGGATCCGCCACGGGAAACCGATCGTGCCTGGCGCGAGCGCTGGGCGGCCGAGGCAGAGCGGTACGGGCAGTCGCCCCCGCCAGCGGCGTTTCTCGACCCGGTAGACCTGGTGGCAACCGAACGCTCGGAGACAGTCGAAGCGAATCTGAAGACCAGTGAGCGCGCCCTCACCGGCGCACTCGAGTTGCTGGAGGGAAGCCATGAGTGACGTGGAATCGGGTTACGTCGAGTTCCCCGGCACGCGGATCTACCACGAGCTCGAGGGAGAGGGTGCGCCGCTCACGCTCGTTCACGCCGGCGTGGCCCACCTGCGCATGTGGGACGACCAGGTCGCCGCCTGGCGCGATGCGTTTCGGATCCTCCGCTACGACGAGCGCGGCTTCGGCCGCACGATCACGGACGACGTGCCGTACTCGAACGCGGACGATCTGCTGCGCGTGCTCGACCGCGTCGGCGTCCAGCGCACCCACCTATTGGGTGCGTCGCGCGGTGGAGTGATCGCCGTGGATTTCTGTATCCAGCACCCGGATCGCGTTCGCTCGCTGATCCTGGTCGGCAGCGGACTGGGCGGCTATTCGATCGACGATCCGGCGCTCGAACCTGTGTGGGCAGAGATGGAGAGGCTTGAGGAGGACCACGACTGGGAGCCTCTCGTCGATCTCGAAACACGCGTCTGGACTGACGGACCGGGACAGCCTGCCGACCGGGTCGATCCCGAGGTTCGTCGCCGGATGATCGAGTGGAACCTCGAGAACTACCGTGCCGAGCAGGTCGCGAACAAGGTCGAGCGTATGGACCCGCCCGCGGCCGAGCGACTGGCCGACATCAAGGTGCCCACGCTGGTCGTATGGGGCACCCTCGACGAGCTCGGTACGCGGGCGGCATCGGAGAGGATGGCCAAAGAGATCCGTGGCGCGAGATCGCACGTCTTCGACGACGTCGCGCACATGGTCAACCTCGAGCGACCAGTGGAATTCAACCGCCTCGTCCGGGAGTTCCTGGAGGGCGTCGAAAAAGGCTAGCGGCCGCCCGATCCGAATGCATGTGTCGCCGCGGAAGATGTGAACGTGCCCTCGGGCTGACTGCCCGTGACCGTGATCCAGACCACGGACGTCCGTTCGACGTCGCCGCTGACGGAGTGGAGGACCAGCAGGTAGCGGCCCAGGGCGAGCCCGCGCGCCGCCCTCAGCTCGAGCGTCGCCGAGGCTCCTGTCGTGGTCACCGGCACTGCTGAGATACCGACGGGCGGATCGACCAGCTCGATCGAGACGGGGTCGACGAAGCCACCGATCCGGTCCACGGCCACGGTCATTCCCAACTTGGCACCGGCCGTGAGCCTGCCGGCGTGCGCGGCCGTCGAGGTGGTGTAGTCGGGGATCGTTCGGAAGCTGCCGATCCAGACTGCCATCTCCGGCTGGCGATCGGGGTCGGTCGCTGTTCGCCAGTCGCGCGTGCCCACCGCCTGGAGGGCCATCCGGACCTGCCCTGGCGTGGCCTGCGGGTACATCGCGCGATAGACGGCCGCCGCGCCGGCGACGTGCGGCGAGGCCATCGACGTGCCGCTCATCCATGCATACCGCTTGCGCAGGTAGGTGGAGAGCACGCATCTGCCGGGCGCGATCAGGTCGACGTCCGCGCCGTAATTGCTGAAATTGGTGAAAGCGTCGTCGCGCTCCGGGCTCCAGTACGGGCACGAGTCGGAGGATCCGCCGCGACCTCCACCTCGGCCGTCGTAATCGGCCAGCGCTGAGACGGTGATGACCTCGTCGTAGGCCGCGGGGCGGTTCCGTCGGGCGTTGTGAGACTCATTGCCCGCCGCCACGACGTAGACCGTGCCGCGCGACACAGACCGGCAGATGGCCTGGTGGACCCAGTCGTAGTTCTCTTTGCCGCACTTCGTGTTCTTGGCAGCCGGGAGGCCGAAGCTGATGCTCATGTTGGCGACCTCGAAGAGCGGTCGCGACGGATTGCCCCGCTCGCGCTGGGAGGTCACCCAGTCGATGCCGCAGACGAGCCAGGACATTCGGCCACTGCCGCGCGGGCCGAGGACTTTCACCGACCACAGCCGTGCGCCGGGCGCCACCCCGACGACGCCGATGCGATTGTCGAGCGCGCCCACGATGCCAGCCACGTGCGTCCCGTGGCCGTCGACATCGGCCCATCTGTCTCGATTTCGGCTCGTGCAGTTGTAACCGCCGACGACGTTGAGGTCGGGATGATCGCGCTGAATACCGGTATCGATGATGGCGACGTCCGCGTCGACCCGCGTATCGCGGCCGTCGACCCTGGCAAGCACGTTGCGTTGCGCGCCGACCCGGCGGATCCCGGCAGGGACGCTGGCGCGCGAATTCGCGGTCGTACGGACACCGCCGGTGCGCAGGTCAGCCGCGCCTTCGTCGAGCTGGATCACTTCGTCGGGCACGATGGCCGCGACGGCAGGGTCGCGCTGGAGGGTCCGAAGCTGTGCGCCCGTGAGCTCCGTCGAAAAGCCGCCGATTGCCTTGGTGTAAACGTTCCCGACCCTCACCCGTGTGCGGGCCCGAATCTCTGTGACGTGCTTTGTTACGCGAGTTGCGTCCACCTCGCGCCGCGTCTTGGCGCCGCTCGTTGCGGAGCTGGTGGTCGCGCTTGTTCGAAGGAGACCGGTCGCCTGCTCGGTGACGGTGGTCGAAACCGTGTCCTCGTCGAAAACGACGATGTACGGGTTGCTCCGCTCACCGGCCATCACGAAGCCGGCCGGTGCCGCGACCGCGAGCAACAGCAGCGCAAGGAACGTGACTCTGCGGGTGGACCGCTGCCTGGGGCGCAGCGACTCCGACCCCCTCGTTTCCATCTCGTTGTGACGCTACGCACCGCGTTGCGGTGCAGAAAGCACAGGGAGGTACCGGTGTACGGCAGGACCATGGGATGCGCACGCCTCGACCAAGACCAGGGCTGCAGGCGGCGTTTCACCTTCATGCAGCGGGTGACTGAACGGATCGTCGGCGTGCCTGGACAACGCATACGGGAGAGGGAAATGAGACTGTCCGCGGTTATTTGAGTCGCCAGGTGCATCAAAAGGCGGCTGCGGCATGCTCACCTCCCACCTCGAGCCTCGCCAACGGATTTTTCAGTCACACGGTGCATGGAGCGCGGCCCGCCACGGCCTGGCGACCAATCAGAACGCTTGTTCGATATCGAGCCCCGACCTATACTCGCTGTCCGTGCCCCGACGTTCTTCTTCGCGCTCCGATTCGGCGCCACCGACTGACTCGCTGACGCCCTTCACACCGGCCGCAGCCGACTGGTTCCGTTCGACCTTCGCCGAGCCAACGGCAGCCCAGGCACAGGGCTGGCCGGCCATCGCGGCGGGCGAGCACACCCTCATCTGCGCGCCGACCGGATCGGGCAAAACCCTCGCCGCGTTCCTGTGGTGCCTCGACCGTTTGATGAGCGAGCCGGTGCCCGAGGATCCTCTCCGTCGGCTGCGGGTCCTCTACGTGTCGCCATTGAAGGCGCTGGTTCACGACGTCAACCGCAACCTGCGCTCGCCCCTTGCCGGCATCGCGCTCGCAGGGCGCAACCGCGCCGCCGCCCCGCGCGAGGTCCTCGTGCAGATGCGCACTGGAGACACGCCGGCGGACGAGCGCCGTGCCTTCGGCAAGCGTCCGCCGGACATCC
>CAZXLP010000013.1:0-15022 GCA_964642085.1 uncultured Anaerolineaceae bacterium | reverse complement strand
GCAGATCGGCGGCACGGTCGGGCTGGCCATCGCCGGCACCGTCTTTGCCTCCACGCTCCAGACCGAGGCGCCGCGCCAGGTGGCGGCCGAGCTCGTCCGCGCGGGCGTGCCGCCGGCGCAACTGGACGTCATCTCGAACCAGTTCGCGAGTGGGGCGTTCAGGCTCGACGACCTCTCCGCTGTGGGCGACATGGGCGCGCGCCTCCTGGCCCAGATACCGGAGCAGTTCCGGGCGCTCGTCGCACCCTACGTGCCCGCGATGGTGCAGGGCATCCACGACGCGTTCTCGCTGGCCATCGCCAACACGATGTGGCTGAGCGTCATCGCCACAGTGGTAGCCGTCGCCGCGGTGATCACTTTGCGCGAGGCCCCGCTGCGCTCGACCCATGGCGCCGAGAACCCTGTCACGCGCCGGACGACTGCGGAGGTTGGCGCGACCGACTAGACCTCTAGGGCAGGAATATCCGCGCCAGCAGCCGGACCATCTCCAGGTCACGCGGCAGGAACGTCTGGAGCATGATCCGCTGCGCCCCCGCTGCCTCGAACTCTGCGGCTCGCGCCCGAGCCTCGTCGGGCGTTCCGATGATCCAACGGCCGCGACGTTCTGCCAGCCAGGCGTCGGGGTCGCCGCCGTTGTCGCCGATCATCCGCAACTGGTCATTTACGCGGCCACGGACCTCGTCGTCGGTCGCCCCGACGAGCACGCCGGTCATCGCCGAGCGAGTCACTTCCGTGGGTTCGCGCCCTATTGCGCGGCAGGCTTCGTCCAGCCGCGCGTAAGCCTCCGCTACCCGCGCCGGCGTCGCCGAGCTGATGTTGAGCTCGTCGGCATAGCGCGCCACGAGTTGGACCATCCGCGGACCGCCCGCGCCGCCGACGATCAGGTTGGGGTGGCGCTTCCCCGGAGGGGCGGGAGGCTTGGGGTGGAAGCGCGCATCGCGGACGGTCCAGTGGCGGCCCTCGTAGCTCCATCCGTCGGGCTCGGTCCAGAGCCCGTGGACGACGGCCAGTTGCTCCTCGAGCATGTCGAACCGTTCACGCGTAGGCGCATAGGGCAGCCCGTGTTGTAAATGCTCAGCCTCATTCCAGCCCGCGCCGATCCCCACCTCGACCCGGCCGCGGCTCATCTCGGCGACGGTCGTGACGACCTTGGCGAAATTGCCCGGCGGGCGGAAGCCCACCGGAGACACGAGCGTTCCGAGCGTGATCCGGTTCGTGTCGCGGGCGAGGCCGGCGAGTGTTGCCCAGGCATCCGTCGTGGGTTGCCCGGATTCGCCCGGGAAGCTGGCGTAGTGATCAGAGCGAAAGAAGCTTTCGAATCCGGACTCCTCGGCGGTCCGCGCGAGCGCCAGGATCTCTTCGTAGCTGAGCCCTTGTTGGGGCTCGGTCATCAGGGCGTAGCGCATCCGGCCTCCACCGACGGCAGTCGGCGCCGGGTGGACCGACGCTTGGCTACATCCTCACACGGATGGAGTCTGCTGCGCAGCCTGCCGTCGGATGTACCGGCGGCGAACTCGAAGTGCGATGTAGGCGATCAGGCCAACCGGTATCAAAACCGGCAACACGACGATCACCAGCCATACCGTCAGGCTCGCCAGCCCCTGCCCCAATCGGACCAGCGCTGCAAGTGCGCCGGCGACCTCGCGACCGAGATCCCAACCGCTCGTTGCCACGGCCGCCTCGTCGACCGGCACGCTGTAGGCAACCTCCAGTGTGCCTAGCGCGGCCTGGTCGGCCAGGTGGTCGCGCTGCGCGATCATGCTCTCGATATCACCTCGGACGGCGCTCAGTTCCTCCTGGACCTTGAGGACGTCGGTGATGGTGGTGGCGCGGCCCATGATCCCCTGCAGCGCCAGCTCGCTCGCCTGAAAGTTGGCGATCCGCGCGTCAAGATCGATCACCTGAGCCGTGACGTCCTGCGCGTCCGTATCCTCCGACAGCACGCGCTGGCCCAGCGCCCGCAGCCCGGCCAGCGCCTCAGTCCAGCGTTCGGCCGGAATTCGGTACGTGACGGTCGCGCCCTGGTGGCCTTCCGAGTTCTGCTCATGCGATTCGGCCACGCTCCCCCCGACACGCGAGACCAGCCCCGTCGCCTGGTCGATCGTGGCCCGAAGGTCGGTGACCTCGAGCGACATCGAGCCGGTGTGGACGATCAGCGCTCCGTCGGCCGGCGCGTCCCCGGGCGCCTGGTTGGTCTCGTCGTCAGAACCGGGCGCTCCCGCTAACGGATCGACGTCGGAGGTGTCGGCGGAGTTGCCCAGATCGCGCAGTGGTGCAGACGCAGGAGCGCCTGAGCATCCGATGACCAGTGCGACGGCCATAACGGCGAGCATGCCGAGTGCAGGGATCGAAAGCCGGCCCATTTCGTTTCTCCTACGCCCCCAGCGAATGATCCAAGGATTTCACCGTTCAGTATCGACGCAGCCACGCGCCGGTTAAGTTCCCGTCACGCTGGCTACCATGCCGGCAATGGAAACCCGCGTGATGCCGATCCCGGCCGGGCTTGCGGCCGCCGGCACTCGCGACCAACCGTTCGTGGCCATCTGGCCGCTCGACGATCTGCCGCTGGGCGAGATGCGCCGGTTCACGTACGGCGACACCGACCTGCTCGTGGTGCACACGGACAAGGGCGTCTGCGTCAGCGACGACCGCTGCCCGCACATGGCCGCGCCCTTGTCGCTCGGCTCACTCGACGGCTGTGTGGTGGCCTGCCCGCTCCATCGTGGGCGATTCGACCTGGAAAGCGGCAACGTCGTCCAGTTCCCGACGACTGGCGGTCTCGACGCTGACGGTGGCTACCACCCGCCCTGGACGCCTACCGAATCGGCGACGAAGGCAGAGCCGACCGACCTGAAGGCGCAGGCACGCGCCATGACCCGCATCCGGCGCCTCCGTTATTACCCCGTTCGGGTGTATGGCGGCATGATCGAGGCCCAGCTCCCGCGAGAGCGCGGCGAGCAGTCGCCTTAGCGAGGGCTCGCCGCGGGCGCGCAGCAGCGGCCCGACGGCCGCTGCGGAGGAAGAGCATTCTGCGGCCGGTCTCGCAGCCGCCGCGCAAGGGTGCGATTCGCACCTAACCGCACCAGCCGCTAAGATTCGCCGACCAGGCTTTCACTTCCAGAGGGTGCCGTGAACACGGTGGGAGCCGAGGGGGAATCTGCGTGTGGACCTGCGCACGACGCGAACGATTCGCAGCGCTATTGAGATTCGGGCGCCACTCGACGCCGTGTGGCGAATACTGACTGACTTCTCCGCTTACCCGGAGTGGAATCCGCATATCCGGCAGGTGCGCGGAAAGCCTCGGGTCGGCGGAAGAATCACGATTCAGAGCCGGCCCCCGAAAGGGAGACCGGTGGTCCTTCGGCCAGTGGTCGTGGCGTGGTCGCCGCCAACGGAGTTGCGTTGGCGGGGCACGTTCATCTCTCGCCTGCTCTTCACCGGCGAGCATGGATTCAAGCTCGAGGAGCTACCCGGGACCCGCGTCCGATTCCACCAGGATGAGACGTTCAGCGGCCTGCTGGTCCCTCTTTACGCCCGATTGCGGCTGCCCAAGACGCGCGAAGCCTTCACCGAGGTCAACGAGGCGCTGCGTGAGCGGGCCGAGAGCGCGGCCGTGGTCCAGTGAGCTTGTCGGTTACCTCAGCTGGCGCGTCGACGCGGTGCCGACGACCACTTGTCGTGGCGCGGCGCAAAGCGCGTGGTCACTCCGTCGTCGGCATATCGGTCGGCGACCATCAGGTCGAAGGCGTGGACCATGTCCTCCATCAGCGAGTAGCGCCCGGGGACGTACGCCCGAGATCGCGTGCCCTCCTGCTGTCGCGCGCACACGGCCCAGTCCTGCCGATTGGTGAGATCCCAGAAGTCGATCGCGTCACTCGGGTCGAAGCCGGGTTGGGCGATAGTGCGCGGGTCGAAGAGCCAGTCGCAGACGACTCGCGACCGCTCGGCGTCTACGGGCCACACCCGGTGGGTCATTACGTAATCGGGATGGAGGCTGAGCAACAGGTTCGGCCACAGGACGACGTAGTAGACGCGGCGCAGGTTCTCGGCGCCGATGCCGTCAAGGGCCGGCCGGCCGTGAGAGGCGCCGTCGGTCGACATGGTGTCGGCGGCATCAACGAGCTCCATCCAGCCACCTGTCCAGGGCCCCTTCGACTCGAGGTTCCAGCCGCGGTCATAGGGGCTGAGCCTGTTCAGCTGCGGATGGACGCCGGGGCAGTGGTAGCACTCGGAATAGTTCTCGCCGATGACCTTCCAGTTGGCGGCGACGTCGTACTCGATCCGTCGCGCACGGCGAAGGCTGCCGATCGGGTAGCTTCCGAGGGCCTCGGGCAGGTCGGCCAGGTGGTCGCGCAACGGCGCGGCGCCCGGATCCAGGTTGATGAACAGGAATCCCTGCCACGTCTCCAGGCGGACCGGGAACAGCCCCTGGTCGGCGGCCTCGAAATCGGCGATCTCGTCGGTGTGCGGAGCGCGGCTCAGCGAACCGTCGAGGTCGTAGATCCAGGCGTGGTACGGACACTGGATGCGGACGAGCTTGGCGGCGCGGCCGGTGGCAGGCTCGTCGAGGAGCGTCGACCCGCGGTGGCGGCAGACGTTGTGGAACGCGCGCACAGTGCCATCGCGACCGCGAAGGATGGCCACGCTCTCTCCGGCGGCCCGGGCGAGCAGATACGTTCCCGGCTCGGCGACGTCCTCTTCGCGCCCAACGCACAGCCACGTTCGGGCGAACCAGCGTTCCTGCTCGAATTCGAACACGTCGGCGTCGTGGAAGACGCGCGGCGGCAAGAGATGAGCCTCGTCCACCGGCCGGCGCACCGGGGCAACCTCGGCCGCGCTGACCGGGCTGATTGGAGCTTCTCGGAGCGGAGTTGGGGAGGTCATTCGATCAACCAGCGTACGTCATGGCTAATTGCGTCGCACTCCACACGACCCACCGCATCCGCCTCATTTGTCGGCCGATGGTCCCGACGCGTTACCCCCATCGGTGCATGGAAAGCTCGATGAGCGGTGCATAGGGTGGGACACATGCCCCAGCACCGTCGCGCCGCGTGGGCGCTTGTCGCCACGCTTCTAGCCACCATGTCCTTCGCCACTCCGACGTTCGCCTTTGGCGCCCCCGTCGAGGGCACACTCGTTGTTGATCCAAGCACGGTGTGCTCACCTGGTCACCTTCCCAGCCGTTGGCTGGACGAGCTGCACCCGCCGCCTAGCGTACGAGTTCTGCGCTCGAAGGGACCGAACGCCGGCGACGTTGAGGTCGTCGATATGTGGAAGTACGTCGGAATCGTCGTCCGCGCCGAGTATTCGAGTGGCGGCACCAAGCCGTACCCGTGGATGCACGTTGGGGCGCTGACGGTCAAGCAGTATGCGTGGTACTTCGCCGGGCATTGGCGCGGTGGGAGGGTCGTCAAGACCAACCAGGATGGGTCGACGACGACCAAGTGTTACGACCTTAAGGACACTACCGCCGACCAGATCTACAAAGACCTCAAGCCGGACCCAGCGAATCCAGGCCAGTGGATTCCGGCCAACCCGCCCACTCCTGCAAACCTGAAGGCGATGCGCGAGACCTGGCACATGACGCTTCGAAAGTGGCAGGCCGACAAGAACCGCACTCGCTTCTACCTGACCGGCTATCGGTCGGGCAAGCAGAAGCCGTGCGGCGCGGACTCGACGGGGTGGAAGATCTTCCAGAAGAGCCTGCGCGACTGTGGAACCAAGAACCTCACTTTCGAAGAGGTGCTGCGCGAATACTTCGAGCCGGGCTACATCGTCGACACGCGCGGTGACGACGTCCTTGCCGACAGCGGGGAATGGCGCGGCGACCTCGGCGTGCTGGTTGAGAGTGGTAATGACGCCGACTATCGGCTCTACAGGGGCTCGTCCGACAGCTTCACCGCCGGCCCGACCGGAACGTTCTCCAACCTGGGCACGGTGCTCGGGCAGGGCACGGGCAACGTCGATTTCGCTGATCCGAATGGCGCGAACGACGACAAGCTGCTGGCCGACCTGGTCATGCTGACGACCACGAACGGCAACGAGTTCGTGCAGGTCGCGCGGGCCAGAACTACGCCTACTCCGGGTTTTGCATCGCCAACGTCTCAGCCCGCGCCGAATGGCGCAGAGCAGCTCGTAGTCGGCGACTTCAACGGCGACCTGATCGCCGATGCTGGCGTCCTGTCGACGGTCTCGCCAGGGACCAGCAAGCTCTCGGTCATGCTGGCCATTGGTAGCGCTGGATTCAGTGGCGCCGTCGACTGGTGGCAGGGTCCGCTCACCTTGGCCACCGATGTTGCGATGGCAGGCGACGTGAACGGCGATGGCAAGGCCGATCTGATCATGCGCAACGCTGTGGGCATCTACTCCGTCGCGGCGTCGCGCGCGAGCTGCTCAAACATGAGCGCCTGGGGGCTATGCCCGGCCGGCGCGGTCGGCGCCAACGGGCTAAACCAGGCGACAACTTGGTCGACGTGGCCGCAGGCACAGGTCAAACAAGTCGTCGGCGACTACGACCGTGACGGCCGCGACGACGTGATCGCCGTGGTCAACGACGGCAACGTCAAGGTTTACGGACTGCGCGCCAAGACGGACGGGACGGGCTTCGCTGATCCACAACTGTTGTGGTCCGGCAACCTGCCGTTCGCTGACCTGCTGCCGCTGGCAGTCAACGTCAACTCGGACGGGATGGCCGACCTCGCGCTGGTGATGAACCAGGGCGGCGAGACGAGAGTGCAGTGGCTGCGAACCAACGAACGGAGCGCGTCCCCGGCAAGCATGACGTCGATGCCGCACTTCGACTCGACCCTCGACTGGAACGCGAACAACCGCCCGTTCTAGCCGCGTGGAACCTCGGCGGCCAGCCAGGTGCGCCAGGCGTCCTCGTCGACACCGACGGATAACCGGGCGCCCAGTCTGACCAGGGGCAGGCGCACCAGTCGCTGGTCGGCCAACAGTCGTTCGAATGCTTCTTCGTCGTCCATCGACAGGTGGGCCATGCCAGTGTCGCGATAAGGCCGCGATTGAGGGTCGATCAAAGCGGATGCGCCGAGTCGCTGAGTGAAACGGCGTAACTCCGCCGGGGCCATCGTTTTCCGGGCCATTTCCACGAAAGTGACCTGGATACGCCGTTCGCTGAAGAAGCGCAGCGCTCTTTGTGTGGCGCGCGAGTCGCGCCGTCCGAAGACCTGGACCTGAACCTGGTTCGGCAGCGGGCGAGCTAGGCTCCCCCGGACGCGCGGCGACGACCGCGACGCGACTTCCTATCCGGCGTCGACATGCCGACCAGCCAGCCCTTGTCCGACTTGCGGACGACTACTTCCTTGCCGGTTGCCTGGGCTGCCTTCATCAACCGCTGTCGCACGGTAAGTGCCTTCTCAGTGGCCTCGAGACGGATCTCGAAGACTGTGTCCCGATCACCGATGCGCGTTAGCATCCGCTCGAACTGCCTCTGCTGTTCAAGCCGTTCGCGAGCCCGCGGGCTCAGTTGGCGAGCGGCCGCGCGCGATGCCTTGGGCTTGTCGAGCAGCGCCACGTCGACCTGACGAATCTTGACCATTCATTCACCTCATGATCGAATTTCACGGCTCAGTTCCGTAAAGATTACACGCATGAACTTCTCGCGCAAGGGAGCTCGATTGTGAAAATCGGCGTGATCGTGCCGCAGGGTTGGACTCGCGAATACGCAGGCTGGTCACCTACCGACGCGTGGGCGCGAACTCGCGATCTTGCTTCACAGGTTGAGGCGCTTGGATTTGAATCGGCCTGGGTCTTCGATCATTTCCACACCGTGCCACGCCCCACGTTCGAAATTACGTTCGAGTCCTTTATGACACTTGCTGCGCTTGCATCCGAAACTCGTCGCGTCCGCCTCGGCCACGTGGTTCTGTGCGCCGGATACAGGAACCCGGCCCTGACGGCGAAGATGGTCTCGACACTCGACGTGATCACAGGCGGGCGCATGGAGCTTGGCATCGGCGCCGGCTGGAAACGTGACGAGTGGCTTGCCTACGGATACGGATTCCCGGATGCACCGGAACGGCTGGCGATCCTCAAGGACCAGCTCGAGGTGATCACCGCGATGATGGCCGATGACAAGGCCACCTACCGTGGTAAGCATCATCATGTAGATGGAGCCATAAATCGCCCGCTGCCGGTGCAACGCCCGCGGGTACCGATCATGGTCGGCGGCAACGGGCAGAACGTTACCTGGCGCCTAGCAGCGCGCTACGCGGACGAGCTCAACCTCGACGGCATGACGCCCGACGAGGTCGCCCAGGCGATGCCGGTCATTCGCAGCCGCTGCGAGGAGATCGGCCGTGACCCACAGTCTTTGTCAGTCTCTGTCCACGTCTGGTGGGAGTCTCTTTCCGCGATCGGCCAGCAGCGGGTAGACACGCTCGGCGGGTACGCCGTGCAAGGCTTGTCGCGAGTCATCGGGATGATCCGCGAGTCGGTCGACAGCGACGAGGCTCTGGCCCAGTGGGCCGATGACGCGCGCACCGCCGGCGTCGAGCTCGAACCGAGCACCGCTCTGGGCTCGTGATGCATCGTCCCGGCCATCGGACGCTTCGACTCGCCGCGGGCATGCCCGCTGCCGCCGGCTTCGTGTTGGCCATGCCACAGACCGTCCTCGCGCACCAGCTGACTGACAGGTACCAGGCCCCGCTGCCGCTGGTTGTCTACATCGCGGGGGCGGCACTTGCGGTGGCGATGTCGTTCGTCTTCGTGATCCTCCGCAACCCGGCGAAGGCGAGACCGCCAGAGGAGGCAAGGCCACGGACGGTGCCGGGGTGGCTCCGCGCCTTCCTCCAGGTCGTCGGGATCGTTGCCTGGCTCTGGATCGTCGCCCAGGCACTCGTCGGAGGCTCGGGCGACGGCGACGTGGCATCGCTCTTTCTATGGGTCTACGGCTGGGTGGGCGTCGCTCTCATCTGCGCGCTCGTCGGGCCCGCATGGGCATGGATCGACCCCTTCACCACGCTGCATCGTGGTCTCGGGTGGATCGGCGGCAGGCTTGGCCTCGCCGGCGGCGAACCGGCCGACTATCCCGCTCGCCTGGGTCGCTGGCCGGCAGTGGCCGGCTTCGCGGCGGTGGTGTGGATCGAGCTCGTCGGGCGAATAGACGGTGGGCGATCGCTGGGCCTCCTCCTCATCGCCTACACCTTCGTCACCGTCGCCGGAATGTCTTACTTCGGCCGTGAGGCCTGGCGCCGGAACGCGGAGATCTTCAGCGTCTGGTTTGGGATCCTGGGTCGCCTGGCCCCGTACGCGCTCGTCGATGAGCCGGAGGATGGACTCGTCCGGCGCCGATCATTCGGATCGGGGCTTCTGGCGGGTGGATGGTCGGTCGATCAACTGGTGATGATCACGCTGGCCGCCGGCGCGATCATCTTCGACGGCTTATCGCAGACCCAGATCTACTTCGACCTGTTCGGCGGCATCGCCCTTGTGCCGATCCTGCGCGAAACCCTGATCGCGACGGCATTCCTGGGCGGGCTCGTAGCAATCGTCCTCTTAGTCGCGCGGCGACTGAACGTCGCGGCGCTCTGCGCCGGACTGCTACCGGTGGCCGTCGGTTACATGATTGCCCACTACCTGACCTACCTGCTCGTTGATGGACAACGGATCATCGCAGCACTCAACGACCCGCTCCTGCGGGGCGACAACCTGCTACCGCTCGATCTCGGCTTTTACGAGCCGGTTCCGTTCCTCCCGGCAGCCATCCTGTGGAGCATCCAGCTCGCCTCCGTTGTCGGCGGCCACGTCGTTGGCGCGTGGGCGGGGCACGCGGCCCTCGCGGATGGCACGAGTCGCGTCAGGCCAATGGCCCAGCTTCCTCTCGCGCTGCTGATGGTCTTGCTGACGTCGCTGACGCTGTGGTCGCTCGGTCAGGCCGTGCTCAGCGCGACGACTACCTGAACCGCTGCTGTCCCACCGGGATCAGATCGAGACGACTGCTCCCGGGCCCGACCAGCGGGCAGTATCGAGCGCGGCTTCGACCGACCTGAACAGGCCCGCTCCTGAGTCGCCGTCGTGGAACACGGCGCAGCCCGCGGAGATTGAGACGACGATCGGCTCACCGCGCGAGTTGGGCACATTGAGCTCGCGCACCTGCCGCCGGATCTGGGCGGCCGCCTCTGCGGCCACGTCGGCATCCGCGCCGTTCAACACCGCGAAGAACGAGTCGGGCCCAACGCGGGCCAGGATGTCGCTGGCTCGGAAGCGCTGGCGAAGAATCGTCGCCACGCCGCGCAGGACGGCGTCGCCCGCCTGGCGTCCGTGGCGTTGGTTGAGCTGCCCGAAGCTATCGATGTCGAACATGATCACCGACAGAGGTGGCCGATCGGCCGGCTCGGTCCGCCGCCTCAGCGCGATCAACTGCTCCAGTGCAGCTTCGAGATAGGGGCGGTTGTAGAGGCCCGTCTGAGGATCGCGCGGGGAGCCATTTTCCATCTCCTGGCGCTGCAGCTGGCTGGACACCGCGAGCGTGACGACAGGGGTGACGAGGTTGAGCACCGCCATATCAGATTCGTCGAACGGGTGGTCAGCATCCGACCGACCCACCGTCAATGTCGCGATCACCCTCCCCTGTTGCATGGCGGGCAGGGCGGCGACGACCTGCGGCGCGCGGGAGGAGCTCCCACTGCGAGCGGTCCTGCGCTTCGCCCGGGCACGCACCCGGTCGGGTCGCCGCGAGGCCGCGACGACCGTTCGCCGCTCGCGAATGGCCTGTCCCGTGACGCCGACGCCGGGGATGACCTCGACGCCCATCGCCGCTGCACCGCCGCCATGGACGGCGCGCACGAAATGACGGCCCGATTGCGGATCCAGCAGGGTCAGCACAGCCATGTCCGTGTCGAGCAGCTGGCTTGCGCCGCGCACAAGCGCGTCGGGCATGTGTTCCTCGGCTTGGTTGGCGAGGGTCAGCGTGAATGCCTGGATTCGCTCGCCGAGCTCCTGTTGAAAGGCGGCGGCCGTTCGTGCCTGCTCATGGCGATCGCGCAGCATCCCGGTCAGCCACACGGCGACGGCCGACGCGATGACCGTGGTGGCGACACGAGCGCCGGCGCCCGGGGGGCCCACCAACTCAGGTTGGGATGAATAGACCACCACATACGCCGCTCCTGCAACCGCGGCGAGAGCACCGCCAACGAAGCCTCCCACCACCGTCGCCGCCACGACGAGGACGGGCACCAACACACTGGGATCCATCCCTGCCGGCCGGCGCAGGGTTTCGAGCACTGTGATCAGAACCAGTACGAAGCCAACTCCCGCCAGTTGGGGGAGCGTTGGGGCAGCCACGGGCAAAGGCCAACGGCGTCCCTCGTGGCCGGTCTCCGCGACTGCAGTTTCGGGTACTACGGCGTGGCTTGGTGCGGTCACGGGTAGAGACTCATCGACTCGTCGCAGCCGGGCAACATGACGGAGGTCCTAGTCACGGCGCGAAACCCGGCCGCCCTTAGACTGCCGACGATGGCACCCGACGGGCCGATCGAGCGGCAGTTCACGCTCACCAATGGCGCCAACCCCGTGCTGACGATGTCGGTGCTCTGGCAGGGCCCGTCCGATCCGCAGATGCGCCTACTGGCCGGGACCGTGGCGCGCGCAATGCGGACTCCGCAGGGACCGGCGAGCGTGCTCATCAGCCGCACTGACTCGGGCGTGCTCGCTCGGGCGTGGGGCGCGGGCGCCGAGGCTGCCCTGAACATGGTGCCTGGCCTCGTCGGCGCCAAGGACGACCCGACGGCGCTCAAGCCGCGGCACGCGCTCGTGGCCGAGCTCGTCCGTACCCGACCTGGTTTGCGATTGACGCGGTCGGGGTCAGTGATCGACGCGCTCGTGATGTCGATCCTGGCTCAGAAGGTGACCGGCCTCGAGGCACATCGCGCGCACCGGTCGCTGCTGATTCGCTATGGCGAGGCCGCGCCGGGACCTCTCAAGCTGACGTTGCCGCCGTCGCCACGGGCTCTGGCGGGCCTGCCGTACTGGGCGTTTCACCCGCTCGGAGTGGAGCGTCGCCGGGCGGACACGATCCGGACGGCGGCGGCCGTGGCCCCGCAGTTGGAGCAGATCTCCCTATTGACGCCCGATGAGGGTCGGCGCCGTTTGCTTTCCCTGCCCGGCGTCGGTGAGTGGACCGCTGCAGAGACAATGCGCCTGGCCCTCGGTGACCCCGACGCGGTCAGCGTCGGCGACTTTCACCTTCCACGGCTCATCTGCGGGGCGCTCGCGGGCGAGACGGATGGCACGGACGAACGCATGCTCGAGCTGCTCGAGCCCTATCGCGGACAGCGCGCCCGTGTCGCTTTGTTGATCGAGCACAGCGGGCTGCGCCAGCAGCGGCGAGCGCCGCGGATGGCGCCGCGATCGATAGCCGCGATCTAGGAGGGAGCCGCTAGAGGTCGGCGGCGCGGACCGTGAGGATCGGCGTCAGCGACGCCACCGTTTCAGGCAGCCTTCGGCGGCGTGCTCGGTGGAGGCTCCTCCAGGCGCGCTATGGCCACTTCGATCCGGGCCACCTCCTCGGCCGCGGCGCGGAACTCATCACTCCCGAGCGGCGCCGCCTCGCGCCGGGCTCGCGCCGTCGCGTGCTGGCGCATCAGTGAGGACCGATCGCCACCCGTTTTCGCGCGCGACGATCTGGTGCTCCGCGTCGTCCCCTCGCTTGGACCGCTCACCCTGTCCGCGTCAACAGCCGCGCGTCGACCCAGCCGACCCAACCGTTCGAGCCGACGACTCTCGCCCAATCGCCCTGCTGCTCCGCGAGCATCAACTGGACGCCCGGCGCGAGCTGGGCGATGGGTCGCTGGGATGGGTCGGGCGCCGCCCAAGCCGCCATTCCGGTGGTGGGCACGACGTAGGTGGGCATCCATGCGGCGGCGGCGGGCGCAGGTGGTGGAGCGGGTGCAGCGGGAGCCCCGGGTGCAGCTGGAGCCCCGATTGCAGCGGGCGCAGCCGCAGACGAGGCGGCTCCACCTGCGGGCGGGGTGTACGGGATCGCCACCGGTTTTGGTACATCGGGCATTGCATCGAGCTGTGCTCGGATCTCGCGGATGTGGACGCGTTGGGCAACTACGCTCTGGTCGTCATCGCTGCCGGCTCGGGATCGAATCATCGCCAGGTTGATCTGCGCCCGCTGGAGCTGCGCGTACAGCTTGCCCGCCTGCGCACCTTTACGCGCACCCATGGCACGCCGGGCACTCCATCGGCTGCGCAGACCGCCCAACTCCGCCAGCTCGGCCTGCGACAGCACGTCCGTGCCCACGTCGCGCGCCGTGAACGTGCCGAACCAGCGCTGCTCGCGGCGCTGGGCGAGCATCACCAGCAACACCAGGAAGATCAGGAAGGGCAGGCCCTTGATCAGCCCGAACGCCACGACCCCGCCGATCCCCGTGAGCAGCTCCGTCAGCAAAGGCGAGTTCCAGATGAAGTGGGCGAAGATTGCCAGCAGGAAGAGGCCGACCGCATACATGAGCCGCTTCTGGCGCGGCTGGTCGCGTTGGGTGACGTAGTAGGCCAGGCCAAGGCCGCTGAGGCCCGTCCACAGCACATGCATGTACGCGCCGATGAGGATGGCGCGGAGGAAGAACATTTGGAGCACAGGGCCGATTTGGTCGCCGGCACCTGGCTGGCCGATTGACTGGATGAAGTACTGGACGTTCTCGACCGCCGCGAAGCCGAGGCCGATGACCGCGCCATAAATGAATCCGTCCAACAAATCGTCGATCTCGGAACGCGCGATCAGGAAGATGGTCACGACCCCGAGGTATTTGAGCGTCTCCTCGACCGGCGGCGCGACGACGGCGATGCCCCAGGCCTGCGCGAAGTTGGCGCCCAAGAGCTTCGCCAGCGCCTCGACCAGCGAGGTGTTGATCGTTATCGCCAGGCCGACGGAAACCACGCCGCCCCACAGGAACGCCGCGACGATGAGCGACAGCGGCTCGCGCTCGAACAGGTCCAGGATGTAGATCGCGAGCGCTACCGGCACCACGTACAGCGCCAGCAGAACGATGCTGATGATCCAGCCCTGGGGGAAGTACTGGAGGTACAGCAGCTGCTCGCCGAGGATGGTAAGTGTCGTCAGCGCGAGCAGGATGATGAACATCCAGAACGCCGGCTGGCGGCGCTGGAAGAACCCGGTCTGAACTCCCCAGCGCGGCAGGTACGGCTCGGTCGCGACGACCTGCGGTCCCGACGCGGTTGCCATCACCGGTGCACCCGTGGCCACTGGCAGGCCAGGCGGCGTCGGGGTGGACTGCGCCGCCGGTCCGCTCATTCCGGCACCACCTGGATGTTGTCGATCATGCGCTGAGCTTCGGGGAGCAGTGCCCGCAGCGTGCCGGCGGTCGCAAATGCATCCCACACCCAGCCGCCCGACGCACTCGTCACGAACGCCGTCACTTCGCCCTCGATCTGGCTGCTGCCGAACACACCCGTGTAACTGCCCCGCGCGGCCGCTAGCCCCTGTCCGATCTGGATGTTGCTCGGGGGCACGTTTGTGAATCCGGTGCCGTCCTGGGCGATGAGCTGCATGTAGCCGGCGTACAAGTTGGCCGGAGTAGCAGTTCCACCCTGGACGGTGAGGCTGACGAGGTCGATGGCGGCGCTGCCCTTGACGAGCCTGACGAGGATGCTGTCACTGGGCCCCGCCTGAGGTTGCCAGCCTGACTCGAGCGGGATGCGCAGCGGTCCGACTTCGAGCACCGAACCGGGCGGCAGCGGCTGGCCAGTGCCGGGGCTGGGTCCAGGGCCCGTGCTCGGAATCGCGATGGGCGGCAATGTCTGACCGGGCTGACCGGGACCGCTGATCGGGCCGGTGCCCGGACCTATGCCGGGCCCGGTATTGGGGCCGGGCGCCGGTATCACCGCGTTGATGACCTGGGCTCCGAAGAACAGGGCAATGATGATGCCTACGACGATCGCCGTCGGCCGCAGGCCAGTCGGATCGAGCATCGACAATGCCTGCCGCGCCCCGGCCATTGCGTCGAACGATGGAGCGGGCGGCGGTGCAGGCGGCGGC
>CAZXLP010000012.1:0-15166 GCA_964642085.1 uncultured Anaerolineaceae bacterium | reverse complement strand
GGCCTCCTGCAGCGCCCGTGCGACCTCTTCCGATGGACTGCTCGCCCCGAGGGCGAGGTGACGCGCGCGCTCCTCGCCCTCCACGAGGGTTGCCAGTCGCGAATGCAGCGCACGCCGGGCGCGGGGGGCAAGGCGCGCCGCGACACCCGAAGCAAGCATGGGGTGCACGAAGCGTAGGCGGCCACCCGCATCCTGTTCGAGGACGCCTGCCTGCACGGCCTCGTCCACGGCCGATCCCGTTCCGGATGCCTCGACGGTCTCAATCCTCGGATCCGAGAGTGCGGCCACGACGGCGAGCAGGTCCTGGACGGGCCTCGACAGCTCGTCGAGCCGCTCGCGTACAAGGGCCTGGAGCGACTCCGGAACGGGCAAAGGCATCCCCGGCTCGACCGGCCTGGAGCGCCGCATCAGCGCCCGCGCCAACTCGAGCGCGTAGAAGGGGTTGCCGCCAGAGACTTCCTGGATCTGCACGAAGACCCCGTGTTGGAATGTCACTCCCAGGTGATCACGGATCGCCTCGTGTAGCACCGCTGGCGCAAGCGGTCCGATGCGCAGACGTCTGAGCGAGGCGCCATGACGGTGCTCGAGCGCGCCCTCGAGCGGCGAAGTCGGCGCATCGATGCGGCGCGCAGCAAGAACGGAGACTGGTGCATCTTCCAACCGTCGCAATGCGAACGCGAGAGCCTCGGCCGAGGTCTCGTCGATCCATTGCATGTCGTCGATCGCAACCAACACCGGCCGACGATCGGCCAGCAGGCGAAGGGCTGAGAGCATTGCCGCCGAGACGGTCCGTTGCTCGGCGTCCTCGCCTGAAGGCTCGTCGAGCAGGAGCGCGACTGCCAGGGCTCGATGCTGGGGCGGTGGCAACTGCCCGCCGACGTCATTGAGCCCATCCGCCATGAGATCGGCGAGGGCAGCGAACGACAGCCTGGTCTCGCTGCTCCCGGGACTGCACATCAGTACGCGGATGCCCAGGCGATGGGCTTCGGCCACGCCCGCCTTCCAGAGCGTCGTCTTGCCGATGCCGGATTCGCCTTCGAGCACCAGCGCGCCGGGTTCGTCGGTTCGGCCGACGAACGCGGCCACGGCAGCGAACTCGACATCGCGCCCGAACAGCGTCCCTTTCAACGCTCGCCCGGATCGATGGCGCGGCTGAGCCGAGGCGGCCAGGGACGCGACCACAACCAGGGGACGGCCCCCCACCCGAGAAGCATGTAGTCCAGGCGCACCGGCCGGGGGTAGTTGAGCACGACGTCGAGCTGCTTGAGCGTGTCCGGCCAGGTCGCGACCGTCAGTATCGCCAGCACGGCAAGCACCCCCAGGCCGGGGATCCACGCCCGCCGTGGGATGAACAGCAGCAGGAATGCGGGCACGAACTTGAGCCCTGTGCCGAGCGCCCAAAGGAAGCCGCCCAGCCGCGGGCCCGCCCAGAACGCTACCCACGTGCCGAGGGCGATGAAGACGTTGATGTTGCCGGTGTCGAAGTTGGCCGCGATCGACGGACCGAGCAGGGCGACAAACGCAGCGGTGCCGAGCGGCCGCCGCTTGTAGGCCCACGCCACGGACGCACCGAAAAGAGCGATGTTCGCCGCGCGCCAAACGAACCAGGCGATGTCCCACGGGATTAGTGCCCAGGGCAGGAACACGAACAGCGACCACGGGGCGTAGGCATAGGGGAGGACGCCAGCCGGTGTGGCGTAGGGATCAGCGCCCGACAGCCACAGCTGGACGCTCTTCCAGTACGCCAGCGCATCCGACCCGGCCAGCTCACCGCGGGCGTAGATGAACGCAAAGACCAGCCCGCCGGTGATCGCCAGGAGAGCGATCGCGAGGAGTCGTCGAGGGTCACGCAGGCGCGTCAGCAGGCCGCCAACGGATGGATCGGACGGTGCGTCCGACGAAGGAACGGGTTGGGCGGGGCCTCGTTCGTCCTCCTCGTCCGAACGTGTTGGGCGCCCCCGCCCGGCGCACATCCTAACGGCCGTGCGCAAGCGCCGCGCGACCGATGCCCTGGACCCCGTGACCGGTCATTGACCCCATATCAGCCGCCCGCCTCGCGTCTGTCCCCGATGGTCATGGCCGCGAGGGTAGCAGCGCGAAAACCGCGACGGACCTGCTCCAGAGCCGCGCCCGGCGCCGATGTCGCTGCCGCCCTTCCGCGATGGCTGTGCTTCCGTGCCATACTCCGACGGCATGACCGAAGGCCATGTCATCATCATTGGTGGCGCGGAAGACAAGGTACGGGAGCGGGTAATCCTGACCCGCTTCATCAAGCTGGCCGGCGGACCGGACGCGCGGATCGCGGTGATCAGCACCGCGTCATCGCTGGGTCCCCTGGCAGGCGAGATGTACCGGCGCGTGTTCGGGGAGCTCGGCGCGGCCGAAGTCAATCCGATCCACGCCGTCAATCGCGCGCAGGCCAATGATGCCGACAATGCACGCACAGTCCGCGACTCGACCGGCATCTTCCTGACCGGTGGCAACCAGCTGCGTCTCTCGTCGACGATCGGGGGCACTGCGCTGGCCCAGCAGCTCGTAAGGCGTCACCGCGAAGGCGCCGTTATTGCTGGCACGAGCGCAGGTGCCTCCGCGATGAGCACGCACATGGTCGCATTCGGCGCAAGTGGCTCGACCCCGAAGCAGCGCATGGTCCAGATGGCCGCCGGCCTGGGCATCCTTCCCGGAGTCATCATCGACCAACATTTCGAGGCTCGAAACAGGCTCGGACGCCTGCTCGCGATCATCGCCTCCAATCCGTCGCTACTCGGCATCGGTGTCGATGAGGACACGGCGGGCGTCGTGGGACCTGATCGGGTGCTCGAGGTGATTGGCCGTCGCAGCGTGACGATCCTGGACGGCGCAGAGTCGGAGACCGACGCCTGGGAAGTCAAGGCGCACAAGCCGGTGATGATCAGCAACGTCGTCCTGCACTCACTTCCACAGGGTTATCGCTTCGACCTGGAGCGTCGTGAGCGCGTCGCGGCGCCTATGCTGCGCGCCCTGGAGTCCGATTCGATCGCTTCGAACTGACGCAGGAGGAGCCGATCACCACCACCCGCGCTCCCGGTGAACCGCGTGCAAGATCTGGCGCAGTGCGGGCACGCAGAGGTGCGAGCGGCGCGTCGGAGAGTCCGCAGCCGACACTGCGCATCCTCGACACGCGCGTCCTGCGCGGCCCGAACGTCTGGTGGCGCACGCCGGCCATCGTGATGCACGTCGACCTGGGCATGCTCGAGGACTGGCCAAGCAACCGGATTCCGGGCTTCGACGAGGCACTGATTGGGCTGCTGCCGACGCTCGAGGAACATGCCTGCTCGCTCGGGCGACGCGGGGGCTTCGTAAGCCGGCTCAATGATGGGACGTGGCTGGGGCACGTGTCCGAGCACGTCGCGATCGAGCTGCAAAGTCTTGCCGGCACCGAGGTGCACTTGGGCAAGACGCGCGGGGCCGGCAAGACCGGTCGCTACAACGTTGTCTACGAGTACCGCGAGGAGGATGTCGGCCTGGAGGCCGGCCGGATGGCCGTGGCTCTGGTGAACCACCTGGTTGCCCCCGACGAAGCCCCGTTCGATTTTGCCGACGCGATGGAGCAGCTCATCCGCCTTGCCGAGCGCGAGGCCTTCGGACCCTCGACGGGGGCACTGATCGAGGAGGCCGTATCGCGCGACATTCCCTGGATCCGGCTCGACCGCCACTCGCTCGTTCAGCTTGGCCAGGGGGTACACCAACAGCGCATTCGAGCCACCATGACCTCGCGCACGGGCGCGATCGGCGTCGACATCGCGTCCGACAAGGGACTGACCAACAGCCTCCTCAGCTCGGCTGGGTTGCCCGTGCCGAAGTCGGAGGTCGTGCGCTCGGATGACGCCGCGGCGGCAGCCGCGGCGAAGATCGGCTATCCGGTGGTCGTGAAGCCACTCGACGGCAACCACGGCCGCGGAGTGAGCCTCGACCTGCGCACTGAAGAGGATGTCCGCCGCGCATACCCGATCGCCCTCGATGAGAGCCGCAGCCGTGACGTCCTGGTGGAGTCGTTCGTGACCGGCAACGACTACCGCGTGCTCGTGATCGGCGGCAAGTTGGCCGCTGTCGCGCAACGTGTCCCGGCCGGGGTGACCGGCGACGGGAAGCACACGGTTCGTGAGCTTGTCGACTTGGAGAACGCCGACCCGCGCCGAGGTATCGGCCACGAACGCGTCCTGACCCGCATCCGCGTGACACAAGCGGCCGAGGAGCTGCTGGCCAAGCAGTCACTCACGCTGGACGACGTCCCGGCCAAGGGCAAGCGGGTCCAGCTCGCCTCCACCGGGAACATGTCGACCGGCGGGACGGCGATCGATAGAACGCGCGAGGCACACCCGGACAACGTCGAGATCGCCGAGACAGCTGCGCGCATCGTCGGCCTGGACGTGGCCGGGATCGACTTCATCGCGCCCGACATCACGGTCCCGGTGCGTGAGCAGGGGGGGGCCATCGTCGAGGTCAACGCGGCACCCGGGTTCCGTATGCACACCCACCCGACAGAGGGCGAGCCCCAGTTCGTGGCCAAGCCGGTCATCGACCTGCTCTTCGCACCCGGCTCAAACGCCCGCATCCCGATCATCTCGGTGACGGGCACCAACGGCAAGACAACGACGGTGCGGATGATCGGCCACATCCTGAAGCTGATGGGTCGACACGTGGGCATGACCACGACCGATGGCATCGTGATTGACGGCCGGCTCATTCGGAAGGGCGACATGTCGGGCCCGCGCTCGGCGCAGATGGTGCTCCAGAACCCGTCGGTCGACACGGCGGTGTTCGAGGTGGCGCGCGGCGGAATCCTGCGCGAGGGCCTCGGCTACGACCGCAACGAAGTTGCGGTGGTGACCAATGTGACCGGCGACCACCTGGGCCTGCGCGGTGTCGAGACGATGAGCCAGTTGGCCCACGTAAAGTCGGTCATCGTCGACGCGGTGCCGCGCGCCGGCACGGCCGTCCTCAATGCGGACGATCCGCTGGTAGCCAGGATGGCGCGCCAGAGCCGCGGCACGGTCGTGTATTTCTCGATGGCCGCACCCGGCACCGAAGCCGCGGACCGCATCGACGGTCACTGCGGTCGCGGCGGCGCCGCGATGGTCGTCCAACCCAGCGACGATGGCGAGTTGGTCGTGCTGCGCCACGCCGATCGGACGCTGCCGCTCCTCTACACGCACCTCATCCCGGCGACGTTCGGTGGCCGCGCCCGGATGAACGTGGCCAACGCGCTGGCCGCGGCCGCTGCCGCGTGGGCGGCCGGCGCGCACCTGCACGACATTCGCCAGGGGCTGCGCACCTTCACCACGTCCTTCTTCCAGGCGCCGGGGCGCCTGAACGAGTTGGACATGAACGGCTACAAGGTCCTCCTTGATTACTGCCACAACGTCGACGGCATGCGCCGGCTGACCGAGTTCATCGACCTCTTGATGCGCCCGACCGCCGACGAGCAGGCCCGATCCATAGCTGGAGACAGGCGCGCGCAACCCAGGGCAATCGCCGTCATCGGGATACCTGGTGACCGACGCGACGAGGACCACCGCGAGTACGGGCGGCTGGCAGGCCACTCTTTCGACGTCGTCGTCGTGCGCGAGGACAAGAACCTGCGCGGGCGCAAGCCAGGCGCGGGAGCCGATCTCGTCCTCGCTGGCGTCAAACGTGCCCAGACGGAAGGCGGGCGCGTGCGCGAGGCCTCGATCGTCCGTGACGAGCTCGAGTCGGCCATTGTGGGCCTGAAGGCCGCCGCGCCGGGGGACACGGTCGTGATCTGCGCCGACAACATCACCGGCGTGTATCGCAAGGTGATGGAGGAACAGAAGTCGCGCGGCGGTGGTGGCGCGATCTCCGACCCGGGCGAGTTCTCGGTCGAGGAGGGCTAACCTACTTCTGTTTTCGAGATCCCGGCCGTCGGCCGTCGCCGGCGGCCATAAGCGCGCGCACCGCGGCGATGTCTTCCGTGCCCTCGACCGGTCGCGCGCCGACGGAGAGGAGCAACTCTTTGATCTCGTCGCGAAGCCTGTGGCACATCGCGACGAGGACACGTGGCGTCTCGTCGTCGGTGGCGGCAAGTCGTCCGGGCGTACTGAGCTCGCCGCTGACGGCCGCGACCTCGTCTTCGTAGACGGGCACTGACGCGGCGGCCACGCCCGCGGAGCGAAGCCCCTCGCGCAGCTCGCCGATCACGCTCGCCCTGCTGCGGCCGCGCAGGTAGGTGACCCCTTCCCTGATCGCCACTTCGTCGGCCCGCTTCCCGGCCGCGGCGGCCAGCCCGCGGATGTAGTCGTCCGGTCGGTCCCCGGCCGAGGCGATGATCACGCTGAGTGTCGCGCGCCGACGCCCGCGCTTACCGACGAGCGCTTCGGCCGTGTCGAGCAGGACATCGAGCCCGGCCACGTTGTGCGCATAGTCGATGATCACGATCCGATTCCCGAGCCGCCAGAGGTTGAGGCGGCCGGGCAGCAGGTCCGGTGTGATGCGGAAGTCGCGCAGCCCGGCCGCCACATGGGCTATGGAGAAGCCGAGGGCGCGCGCGCCGCCGGCCGCTGCGAGCGCATTGGCGATGTTGTGGCGCGCCAGGCCCGCGATCGTCGCCGGCACATCCTCTGCGCGGACGATCCGACGTGACTTCGCTCCCTCGCGCTCCGTCAGCCAGCCGTCGTCGAGCACGTAGGCCCGGCCGCCACGCGCCAGGTGACGCTTCACGCGCGCGTTCCCCTTTCTGAGGCTGAAGAACCAGACTGGCGCCGAGGCGCGCCTGGCCGTGCCAGCGATCAGCTCGTCATCGGCGTTGAGGACGGCCGCGCCGGACGATTGGGTCACGCGGCAGATCACCGACTTCACCTCGGCCAGCTCGGGCAATGTGTGCAGGCCCTGGAGATCGAGGTGGTCGCCGCTGATGTTGGTCAGAACACTGGCGTCGTTCGACTGGTAGCCGAGCCCGCGAAGAAGGATTCCGCCGCGCGCCGTCTCGAGCACCGCCAGGTCGACATCGGTCCGGTCGAGGATCGCCCGTGCGCCCTGCGGGCCGGTGAAGTCGCCCGGCTCGACCATCCGCTCGTCGACGATCACGCCGTCGGTTGTCGTCATACCCACGCGCCGGCCCGCCACCAGCGCTATGTGGGCGATCATCCGGGTCGTGGTGCTCTTGCCGTTCGTGCCGCTGACGCTGATCAGAGGCACGTGGCGCTGCTCGTCGGTGATCAGCTCCGGTGCTCGGCCGTTGGCCGAGCCAGCAACCCTGCGCGCGGCGCGCTCTGCGAGCCCGTTTCTGTCACTGCTCTCGGACATGCGCAGAGCAGTACGCGCGATCGTCTCAGCCTCGCCTTCGTCGCTCCATGGATAAGTGACGACCCAGTGGCCCGGCTCGCTCGTGCGATGGATGCTGACCGGCACACGGCGTCCGAGGCCACGGGCGTGGAGCGAGCGCACGTTGTTGGCCAGCTCGCCAACGGCCCGCGGGGCGTCTGTGGCGGGCACTGTCGCGCCAAGGCGCACAAGAGCATGACGGGCGGGCAGGCGGTCCCCGTACCACGTGCGGCGGCGCCCCACGGTCACTTCGATCCTGACCGTGGGCTCCAGGCGATAGAGGTTCGGTCCGTCGAGAAGCCGGACTTCGACGAGTCGCACGGTCGCCGGAGTATAGGAGCGCCTCGTCGCGTACAGTCCGGCGGTGATTTCCGACACGGAGCTCGAGGGCCTTCGATCTAAGGTCGAGGCGAGCCTGCCTGCCTACCTCGCCGATCTCGAACGGCTGGTCAACGTCGACTGCGGCAGCTACACCAAGTCGGGCGTGGACGAGGTCGGCGAGTGGGTCGCGAAACGCTTTGGCGAGCTGGGCGCCGACGTCTCGATCGAGGCGCACGACGAGTTGGGCGACACCGTCGTCGCAGTCCTGCGCGGCTCGGGCAGCAGGAAGGCGCTGATGGTCGGCCACATGGACACCGTCTTTCCCGACGGCACCGCTGCCGCCCGGCCCTTCAGCAGGCGCGACGGTCGAGCCTACGGGCCCGGCGTCGACGATATGAAGGGCGGACTGCTGAGCGGGCTGTACGCCCTCCAGGCGCTGCGCGAGGTCGCCGGCGCGTCCGTGGGCAATGACTGGCTGCCCTTCGAGACCCTGACCTTCGTCGCCAACCCGGACGAGGAGCTCGGCTCGCCGTCCAGTCTGCCGATCATCCGCCGCTTCGCCGAGATAGCCGACGTCTGCTTCGTCCTGGAGGCGGCCCGGGAGAACGGGGACATCGTCAGCGCCCGTAAGGGGATTTCCGATTTCCTTGTCCGCATCGAGGGTCGGGCCGCGCACGCCGGCGTCGAACCGGAGAAGGGGAGGAGCGCGGTGCTCGAGGCGGCTCACAAGACAATCGCCCTGACCGCGCTCAACGAGCGGTGGCCGGGGGTCACTGTCAATGTCGGCACAGTGCACGCCGGGATGCGGCCCAATGTCATAGCCGAATCGGCCGAGCTGGAGGTTGACCTCCGCGCGACCAGCCGGGCGGACATTGAAGCGGCCGAGGCAGCGATCCGCGAGATCGCTTCGCAGTCAACCGTGCCCGATGTGACCGCCACGGCGACACGCCGCGCTCGGTGGTGGCCGATGGAGAAGACCGCAGCCACAACGGCACTGGCCGAGCTGGCAATAGAGCTCGCAGGTCGACTGGGGTTTGCACTGGCTGACACGGCGACGGGTGGCGCATCGGACGCGAACACGGCATCGGCGGCGGGTGCGCCCACGCTCGACGGACTCGGGCCGGTCGGCGGCAACGCCCACGCTCCCACGGAATATCTCGAGCTGGACTCCATCGTGCCGCGCACCACCCTGCTCGCCGCGCTCCTTCTGAGCGTCAGCCGCAGGCCCAGCCTGCGCGAGTAGCGAACCCCGATCAAGCTGCCGCCTGACCCGGCAGGGTCACAAGGGCCCGAGCCGGTTACAACGGCAGCGCGGTCTCACCCTCAATCCAGGGCGGTTTCTGCCAAAGGTCCCCGTACGCGGACTCGCTCACATCGTCCGAGTCGCATTTTCTGTCAGATGTCCTGGTGAACTGACTTATGTCTGCGATTCAGCTCCAATTGACCTTCTCGCGGACCGATTCGGGTCCCACTACGCGCGGGCGATCCAAGGGCGTGGACATTTGGCAAGAACCACTACCGCTTCAGGAAGTCGACGATCGCGCGCGCCAGTGGAGCGACTCGCGGAGAGCCGAGACCGGTCGAGTAGTCCCAACCCGGGCCGGCCTCGTGGAGCAGGTTGCCGCCGCGGATCACGTCGTGGAACACGGCACCGGATGCCTGCTCCGCCGCCACCTGGTAGAGCGTCGGACCGAGCGCGCCGAGAGAATCGACACCCTCGGTAGCCGCCATCTGACGGGTCAGGATCATCGACGCGGCCCAGAATGGAGCGGCTGCGCTGGTGCCACCAACCTGGCCGTTGACGAGCCCCTCACCCGGCTTCGTGTAGACGACGAAGAACCCGCTCGACGGGTCGGCCGGGCCGGCGACGTCGGGCACCTGGCGCATCCCGTTGCTGGCCGAATTGTCGACACCCGCGCCCTGCTGCCATGACGGGCGGTCCATCAACGCGCTCAGCCCGCCTCCGCCGCCGGCGCCGCTGAGCGGCTCCTCCCAACCGGCCTCGTCAAGGTACGTGCCGTCCTCACGAATGGAGAGGAAGGTGCCGCCGACGCCGATCGTGCTCGGGCTCGTTGACGGCCACAGAGCGTCCTGAGCCAGGTCGCGCTCGAACGGATCCTCCGAGATCGCGACGCGCCGGCAGCTATAAGCGCCGTCGTCGCCGCTTGCCACGAACACACTCAAGCCTGCGGCGAACGCGGCCGCGAACTCGCGCTCCTCCGCGCGCAGCGCGCTGGGCACGCTGTACTTCTCGCACAGCCCCCAGCTGATGCTCACGATCTGCGCCAGCCCGTCGGCCACGATGCGCGCCATGAGCGCTGCGAAGCCATCGGCCGTGTTGGGGCCCTCGTAGTTGATGATCCGGGTCTGAGGCGCGATACCGCGGATGACCTGGATGTCGAGAGCGACCTCTCCGGTGCCCCCGCCCGGCTCTTCTGCAGCGCCGCGCAGGCGGACGACCTCGACCGGCGGCGCGCTGATGCCCTCACGCTGGTCGAACAGTGCGACGTCGCTCGGCGTGAAGGTATCGAACGAGAGGATTGCCACCACCTGCCCTTCGCCCTGAAAGCCCTGTGCGTGGAGCGGCTCGATCTCGTATGCCCGCGCCACCGTTCTTGGCAACAGGCCCCCAGGTGGCACGCCGTCGGCCAGGATCCCTCCAAACGCCGGTCGCAGCACCGGCTCCGTGTTGAGGCCAAGGACCGCCGCCACCTCTTCGCGCAATTCGGCGGGCACAACTGGATCTGTGCCGGCCTGGTGATACCGATCGCCCGCCGAAGTCTTCCAATCGACGAGCGTCACGCCGAGCAACCGATTGACGCCACCGGCGGCGCCGCTCACAGCGATCGACGTGCGCTGCGGCATTGGATAGGCGCTGAGGCCCGTTGACTCGAGCCACGCCACTACTCGGTCCACGGCTGCACTGCCCAGTCCGAAGCGCTCCCCGAATTCCGCTGCCGACAGGAACTGCTGGAAATCGGGCGATCGGGGGTCGTTCAGGCGTTCCAGGAAGTCGGCCAGACCTCCGCCGTCGCGGAGGTTCAGGCTGACCGTGAACTGAACAGCCTCGTCCACGGCCGTTGGGCCGAGCTCGACCGGCGCGATTTCTGGGTCGAATGTCGTCCGCGGGGCAGCGGCGTAGTCGATTGGGCTGATCGGTGCAGGCTGAGCTGGTGCGCACGCGAACGTAGTGCCAAGCGCGAGACCAAGGATCGCCAGCCGGGCGCGGGCGTTCACGTCGGCGGGCCCCAGTCGAACGTTTTGAGGATGCTGTCAGTCATCGAGCGAACGATGTGCTGGACCGTATCCGAGCCGAAACGCGAGTCAGGCTCGGCCACGATCACGATCACCGCAACGGTGATCCGACCGTCCGTCGACGCTAAAACCGTGACTCTGCCCGGCGTCACCGGCGTCCCGTCGCTGCTCAGCAGGATGCCCGAATACACGGCGCTTTCGCCGCTGACGTATCCGATGCTCGGCCCGAGGACGGCGTCGTAGTCGTCGGAGTCGACAGCTCGGGCGATCATGAACCCGTCGATGACCGCCCGTTGTTGCTCGATCATCTCCGCCGGCGTCACATCTGCGGTCGCGGCCTCGACGACGACACGGCCGTCGAAGAACACCGAATCGAGCACGGCAAGCTCGTCGGTCGACCGCGACAGCTGGAAGAGCTCGGCGTCGAACTCGAACCCGAAGCCGAGAGTGGCGCTTCGCCAGATGGAGCCGCCGAGCACGACGGCCGGCGAATCGCTAGCCGGCGTTGGCTGCGGGACCGCTGGTGATGCCGGTGCGGATGGCGGAGCCCCACTCGCCCCTGGACTGACCGGCGCTGGAGTGGCCGGTTGCGGCGTGGCAATCCCGGTGTGTGGGGTAGGTGTGGCGGCAGAGACCGGCGGCAGCGACGGCCCCGGGGCGCAGGCCCGGCCCGGCTGGCACGGCGGTGTGGGCGCTGACGGCTGGTTGAGGAAGATCACGACGCCGGCTATCGCGACGACGAGCACCAGCACGCCGACGAACGCGGCGACAATGGCCAACGCGCTCGCCCCCGATCCCGTCGGCGCCGGTGAGTAGTTGACCTGCGGCGGTCCCCAACCAGGTGGCGGCTGCTGTTGCGATCCCCACGCCTGGGGCCGCTGCTGCGGTCCCCAGGTCGGCGGCTGCTGTCCGGGCGGGTAGCTCACTCCGCTTTGTCCATGGTTGCCGAAGCCCTGGGTCGGCGGCCCTTGGGTAGCGCGCGGAGCGAGATGCCACAGTTCCCACAGAAGGTGTGTTCGGGTGTCTGCTTGCCGCAATTCGGGCAGCTGATCGAGCCTTCGACCTCGATTTCACGCGCTTCCTGGAGCAGGCCCAGGTGAAGCGCACGGCGCAGCCACAGCAGCGCCGCGGCGGCGATCACGGCTAGCACGAGCGTGGCCGGGATAAGCTTCAGAGCGGCCTTGGCCAGCCCGGCCGCAACGAGCAGCGCGGCGCCGGCGACCATGGCGACAGCCGGGACGCCGACCCATCCGAGCGCCGCACGGTCGCCGACGGGTGAGCGGTAGCGCAGCCAGAACGCGGCGGCGACGGCGCCGACCGCGCCGGCGGCGATCACAGGCTGGAGCACTCCGAGAGAGATCAACTGGATGACAGACGGCACGGGGTCGGTCTGCGGCCGGAGCCCGGCGCTGAAAACCGCCAGGGACTGGACGATCAGCTGCACACCTGTGAACGAAACGGCGGATGCCGCGCCGAACGTCGCGCCGTCCAGGACGTCGTTGAACCGCGGCAGGCGCAGCAGCAGGAGCGGCCCAAAGATCATCAGCGCGCCCTCGATCAGCGGCACAGCTACTCCAGCCAGGAGGATCGTCTCGACCTTTGGACCGCCAAACGAGCCGCCCAGGGGGAGTGCGCGGAGCACTAGCCCGGCCACCACTCCGGAGAGTGCCCCCCACGCCATCGACCCGCCGATAACCCACAGGGGCTCGTCCTCGTAGATGTCGACGACCCACAGGTAGAGGACCATCAGCAACGGGACGAGCACGGCCGCGGCAACGAGCGCGACAGGGAAGAAACCGAGCAGCGCCAGGCCACTGATGATCGCCATTCCGGCCAGCAGCGCGACGCGGAAGGCGCCCATCTCCGCGCGCGGGAGTTGCGGGAACAGGGTGCTGATCAGAGCCACCGCACGCGCCGATTCATCTGGAGCGGCCGCGAAACGGCTGCGCTGGTGACGCCTGGCCTCGACGCTGTTCTCGTCGCTCAGCGGATCGCCACAGCGGATGCAGAACTCCAGCCGCGGCACCAGATGGCCGCATTGGCTGCAGGTGATCAGAGTCGGCGGTGTTTCCCCGGACAGTTCATCTGACATTCGGTGCGTCGTTCAGCGCGCTATTCAGCGGAGGTAGGTCTCGCCGCCTGCGTCGCAGACGGTGTACATCGCGTGCCTTTCCCTTGCATAACCGGCAACGTGGAGACGTCCCTCGATGTGGCTGGGACAGACGAAGACCCATGATCGGTGAGGCTTACCGGGCTCGTCAGGTCCCAGGTCGGGGAGGGGTTCGGACTCGGCCGCGATCTTGTCGGCAAGGCCACCGAATTGTCCGAGTGCGCGTTCGATCGCCGTGGCCCGATCTGCCTCCGTTTCCGTCGTGTACGGGTAGCTCTGGGCAACGTTCGACGTCAAGGGGCCTCCGGACAAGGGAACGGCCAGTCGCGGAGGTCGTTGAGCGCGGCGCGACCGGCCGTGGCGGAGTATAGCGCGGGATTCCAGCCGTCCAGCGTGGTGTCGCTCGTTCGCAACAGCAACCTTTTCCGTCTGCCGATCAAGAAGATTTGGCGGAAACTGCCGGCTCCGAGGCCGAGGCCGTGACCGTCGGTGCGGTCGGTGCAGGCGTCCGTTCCTCGGCCAGGTTGAGCGCCAGCCAGCGCTCCGCTTCCGCGATCGACCAGCTCTTCCGCCGCGCGTAATCGGTGAGCTGGTCGCGCCCGATCCTGCCGAGGCCGAAGTAGCTCGCATCCGGGTGCCAGAAGTAGAGCCCGCTGACAGACGAGCCGGGGACCATCGCCATGGACTCGGTCAGGCGAATGCCTGCCAGCCGCTCCGCATCGAGCAGCCGGAAGATCGTGCGCTTCTCGGTGTGGTCGGGACAGGCCGGGTAGCCCGGCGCTGGACGGATGCCCTGGTAGTCCTCGCGAACGAGGGCAGCGTTGTCGAGTGCCTCATCCGGCGCGTAGCCCCACAGCTCGCGGCGCACCTTGGCGTGCAGCCATTCGGCCATGGCCTCGGCGAGGCGGTCGGCAAGCGAGGTGAGCAGGATCGCCGAGTAGTCGTCGCCCGCCTCGACGAAGCGTGCCTTCGCCTCCTCCAGGCCGTCGCCGGCGCTGACTGCGAAGGCGCCGACGTAATCGCGGACGCCCGATTCCACCGGCGCAGTGAAGTCCGACAGAGCGGAGTTTGGCCGACCATCCGGCTTGGCCATCTGCTGGCGGAGGGCGTGGAGTCGGTCGAGCTCGGTCGATCGCGAATCGTCGGTGAACAGCACGATGTCGTCGTCGGACGTCGAGCCAGCGGGCCAGAAGCCGACCACCGCCGTGGGGTGGAGCATCTTCTCCTCCACGGCTCGAGTCAGTAGCCGCTGCGCGTCCTCGAAGAGCGACCGCGCCGCCTTGCCCAGGCGTTTGTCGTCGAGGATCTCGGGATAGTGCCCGGGGAGCTCCCAGGCGGCGAAGAACGGCGTCCAATCGATGTAGTCCACGAGCTCGTCGAGCGGCACGTCGTTGATTGCCCGGCTGCCGAGGAAGGTCGGCTTGGGAGGCTCGACGGCGGTCCAGTCGAGCGTCACGCGGTTGGCCCGCGCATCCTCGATCGTCAGCCGTCGCGTTCGATCGTCACGATCCGCGAACTGGCGACGCAGCTCTTCGTACGCCTTGCGAGTCTCGCGCACGAATTCGTCGCGCCCGCCTTCGTCCAGCAACGCCCTTACGACGCCGACCGCGCGCGACGCGTCGGCAACGTGCACGACCGGCCCCGAATACATGGGCTCGAGGCGTACGGCCGTGTGTGCCCGCGACGTGGTTGCGCCGCCGATCAGCAGCGGCAGGTCCATTCCCTCGCGCTCCATCTCCTGGGCAACCGTGCGCATCTCTTCAAGAGATGGCGTGATCAGGCCCGACAGGCCGATCGCGTCGGCGTTCTCCGCGCGCGCTGTCTCGAGGATCTTCGGCCACGGGACCATCACGCCCAGGTCCACCACCCTGTAACCGTTGCATCCGAGCACCACGCCGACGATGTTCTTGCCGATGTCGTGGACATCGCCCTTGACGGTCGCCATCACCACGGTTCCTGCGTTCGACCGGCTCTTGTCAGCCGGCCCGTGACCGTTGCCGTCCGTTCCCAGCTTTCCTTCGGCCGCCAGCGCAGCCTTCTCGGCCTCCATGTACGGCACCAGGTAACCGACGGCCTGCTTCATCACGCGGGCGCTCTTGACGACCTGGGGCAGGAACATCCGGCCGTTGGCAAAGAGGTCGCCGACAGTGTCCATGCCGG
>CAZXLP010000011.1:0-17013 GCA_964642085.1 uncultured Anaerolineaceae bacterium | reverse complement strand
AGCTCGAGGACCTCGTTGTCCTGGACGCTCGGGTCGTAGCGCAGCCGGTCCATCATCACCTTGCCGATGACGGCTCGAATGCCATGCGATTCAGCCGCGGCGAAACATCGGTCCAGGCTGCCCTCGTAGACCGCCCCGTACAGCACCGCCGTCGTCGTCCCGGCCGCCGCCAGGGCTCTGAACGCCTGAGGGGCCACGATGTCCGCGGCTCGCTCGTCGAAGCTGCGCTCGAGCGGGAAGATGTAGCGGTCGAGCCAGGTCAGGAGGTCGAGTCCAGCGCCAAGCCCAGCGTTCGGCAGCTGCGGGAGATGCGCATGCATGTCCACCAGCCCCGGGAGGAGCAGCATCGGCCGTAGATCGACCACCGCAGGTGCAGATTCCGTGTCCGCCGCGCCAGTCCACGCGGCGACGGCCACGATTCGCCCATCCGCGTCGACCTCGATTCGCCCATCCGAAAGGTAGGCCGTGCCTCCGGCGTCGAGCGGCGTGAGAATCCGTGCGCGAATCGCAAAGGGTGGGGTCAGGAGGCGCGAATCCAGCGTCGATGCGTCAGTCGGCGACGGACGGGCCCTCTCCACGGGGGCATGTTAGGGGCGGTCAGGGACGGATTGGCCACGTCAGGTGTGGTCAGGGTTGGATAGGTGCGGTCTAGTACCTTTGGGCATCCGAAAGAAGCGCCTGACAGACGGCGTCGCGGCGGACACACTTGCGGCGATGAACTACTGCCGAGCGTCATCCCGGGCACGCCTGCGCGGCAGGCGCAACAGCTCGACCGCGCTCACCCGCCTGACGGGCGTCGCGATCCTGCTCATGGCGGCCACCGTCTGGCCGATGGCCGTCTTCGCCGCCGATCCTGCCGTGGACACGCAGAACAACGCCGCCGTCGTCTTCGTCGTCATCGTGCTTCTCGTCGGCTCGGTGACTGCCGGCCTGTTCTTCGCCAGCCCACTGCGGCGCCGTTTCGGGGCCGCCGAGGAGTCCAAGCCGGCGGATGTGTCACCCGGTTCGCCGGAGCCCGGTCCCATGACCCAACAGCCTCCGGCAACCATCAGCCAGCCGACGATCTACGCGCAGCGAGTTGCGCCGTCGATCCTTGGGTCTGTCTACGCGGAGCCAATGCTCCCGACGGCGCCACCTGCGATGGCCCAGCAGCCGCCGTTCCCGGGACTTCAACCCATGCCTGCTCGGGCACCCCTCTACGGACAGGCGGTGACTGTCCAGCCGATGACCCCCATCCAGCCGATGACCCCCATCCAGCTGCCCACTCCCGTGCAGCCTCTTCCAGCCGCGCAGCAGCGGCCGGCGGCTACACCGTGGTCAACCGGCAGCCCTCAGGCAGACCTCAACTGGAACCCACAACGGCGCAGGGCGCGTCCCGAGCCGGGCTTCTAGTCGCTGACCTTGGCTGTTGTGGGTTCGTCGCGCTGATCGCGATCTGACTCGACCGGACGGCTTTGCCGACCACTCGGAGGCGAGCTTGCACGCGGTGCCAACGACTTCCGGCCACGTTGACGTGGCGCGTCCAGCCAGTCCGCGGGAACCTTGCGGATCTTCATCAGTCCGTCCCGTGTAACTGTTCATGCCCGACGCGTCTGGCTGCCCGCCCATCCAGTCGGTGTTTATGAATTGGCCGGCGCCCCCTCTGACGCCGGCCAAGTAGCGCAATCCTAGTCGGGTGGGGGCCGCGCACGTATCACGCAAATTTTGTATTCCGCGCTCACGACCAAAGTTTCCGCCGGCGCAGTGCCAGCTAGCTCGTCACTCCCCTCACACGAGCAGGCGAGAACTCAGCGTTCTCCTCACCCACTCCCAACATCTGGTCGGCAATCCGTCGGGACGACGCGGGCCCGGTCGAGATGCCCCATGGTCCGTGACCTGCGCATACGAACAAGCCGTCGACTCCCACCAGGGCGCCTATGACCGGCCACCCATCGCGGGTCACCGGCCTCGCACACGCGCGGACCGACACGATCTCGGCCCTGCTCAGTTCGGGCACGAAAGCGCGCGCCCGGTCGATGATCTCGGGCGCGAGGGTCATTGGATCCGGCTCGGCATCGAGGAAGGTTGACCCGACGCTCGAGCTCGTCCCGACCGACACAAGGCTGAAAAGCCGGCCCTCCCGGACAACCTGACTGTCGATGCCCAGCTCCTCGAGGACGTGGACCGGTGCCACTTCCAGCGTCGTCGAGACCACGACTCCCCACACGGACCTGACGAACGGATCGTTGTCCCAACCCGGCATCAGTGGCGGCGTCCACGGGCCAGCCGCGACGAGCACCTGCTCGCACGCAACGAACTCTCCGTTGGCCAGCCGGACGCCGCGAACCTGGTTCTCAGCAACGACCGGGTGGGCCGCGGTCCCGACGATCAGGCGCGCGCCGGCGCGACCTGCTCGTTTGGCAAAAGCGAGGGTGGCCGCGAACGGCGCGACTGGGTAGCCGGTCTCCAGCCGGCAGGCCGCCAGGCGCTGATCCAGCGACGGCTCGAGGGCGCTCGCTTCTCCGGCCTGCAGCACTGACGGCGCGAGCTCCGGCCAGTCAACCTCGATCGCTGCTGCGGTCGCCAGGAGAGCGTCGTGGTCGAACGAGACAAGCAGCAGCCCTGCCGGCAACGCGGGCAACGCGAACCCGTCGTCGGCAACGGACAGGTCCCTGTACAGAGCAATCGATTCCCGGTGCAGCTCGACGAACGGCGCGTCGAATGGGTGCTGGATTGCTCCAGAGTTACGACCCGACGCGCCCGCCGCCAGCTCGGCCCGCTCGAAGAGGACGACTGATCGGCCGGCTTCGGCCAGGTAGGCAGCTGCGCTCGTACCGATGATCCCACCGCCGATGACCGCGACATCGAAATTCTCCATGCCGACCTCAGGAAGCGTCCGCGGGCCCGACACCCGCGTCGGCGCTAGACTCGGCCGAACAATGGATGAAAAGGAGTCGTGGCATGGACCTGCTGAATCGCATCGACGAGATGATCGACGAGCGACATCTGCTCAAGCACCCGTTCTACACGAAATGGGCTGAAGGGACACTTCCGCGCGAAGCGCTCCAGGACTACGCGCGGCAGTACTACGCGTTCGAATCGGTATTCCCGCGCTTCATCTCGGCCATCCACTCGCGGACCGAGAACGCAGCGGCGCGCCAGCAGTTGCTCGAAAACCTGTGGGACGAAGAACACGGGCGCGACAACCATGCCGAGCTGTGGCTGCGCTTCGCCGAGGGGATCGGCGTTTCGCGCGACGACGTCCGGGGTGCTGAGCCCAACGACGCGACGACCGCGCTGGTCGAGCTGTACTCGGAGCTGAGCCGCGAGGCTCCAGTCCCTGCCGCCGTGGCCGGGCTATACGCCTACGAGAAGCAGGTGCCCGACGTCTCGGCTACCAAGATCGACGGGCTGAAGACGCACTACGGCGTCGACGACGCCCGGGCGACGGCCTTCTTCGCGGTCCACGGCGTGCTCGACATCGAGCACTCGGGGGCAGAGCGGGACATGCTCGGTCGGCTTGCCACCGATTCAGACGAAGCCTCGATCCACGACGCCACGAGCAGGACGCTCGAAGCTTGGTGGAACTTCCTCAGCGCGGTAGACCAGCCGGCGGTGGCCGCCGCCGCCTGACACAGACCCTAAATATGGTCCTGGCGCCGGGTCGGCCCCGCAGTTGGGCCGGAGAGTGGTGGACGACGAGCGGGCGGGTCATCTGGAGCCGCGGCGGCTCGTAGCTGGGGCGCTACCAGCCCGCCGTCCACTGCAGCATGATCGCTTACGGAGTCAAGTGGTCTGACCGAAGGTCAGGCTGACCCTCCGAATCCGCTGCTCTGCCGGTAGCGCTGGGCGGCGTCGGCTCGGTTCCGGACCCCGAGTTTGTGCAGGATGTTGCTGACGTGCGTCTCGACCGTCCGCGGTGAGATCGTCAGAGCGTTGGCGATCTCGCGGTCGGTCAGACCGTCGGCAAGCATCGCGAGGACGTCGTTCTCGCGCGGGCTGAGCCCCATCAGCTCGCCCTCCGTTCCCGAAACGGACCGTCCGCGGCGCGCCGCGTCGGCAAAGTAACGCAACGCGCGGGCGGCAAAACGCCGCGACATGGCCAGCTCGCCGCGCTGAGTGCCGCGGAGCGAGCGCAGCAACGCCTCCGGGCTGAGGTCCTTCGTCAGGTAACCGGCAGCGCCACGCGCAACAGCCTCAAGCAGGTCGCGCTCCGAGCCTGACACGGTGAGCATCACGATCTTGGTCTGGGGCAGCCGCGGCGCCAGCTCCTGGACAAGCTGGATGCCGTTCATGCCGGGTAGGTCGATGTCCAGGAGGAGCACGTCGGGTCGGAGCACAGGAGCGAGCGCCATGGCCTCCTGGGCGTTGGCCGCCTCGCCCACGAACTCCACGTCCGGAGCGGTGAGGGCCTGGCGGACGGCCGATCGAACCAGCGCGTGGTCGTCAACCAGCATCACCCGCAGCTTGCCATCGATCTCGCTCATTGCATGCTGACGTTATCGCTGATTGGCACAGTGAGTTGAACGGCTGTGCCGCCGCTCGGCTCCGAGAATACGAGCAGGTCCCCGCCGAGCAACCGCGCTCGCTCCTTCATGCCCTGGACGCCCAGTCCGTCGCCGCTCGTCTCCTCCGGCCGGAAGCCACGGCCGTTGTCGATGATGCTCAGCTGGAAGCTCCTCTCTGCGACCTCGGCGTTGACACGCACGACCGTTGCGTCAGCGTGCTTGCGGACGTTGGTCAGCGCCTCCTGGAGGATGCGCAACACCTCGACCTGGGTGCGCGGCGGGAGCGCTTCAGGCACATCCGCAAGCGATAGGTCGGCACGGACGCCGGAGCGGCCGGAGAACTCGTCCACTGTGCGCGATATGAGCTCGCCGAGCGAGCGGTCGCGCTCCTCGGCCGCGCGCATCGTGACGACCGCCTGCTTGGCCTCCGCTATGGCCGCGTCGATCGCCTGGGTCACCTCGATGGCCAGGCTGCGGTGCTCGTCGGGCACAAGGGGCACGAGCCGCTCGTGCTTCAGCTTGGCGAACCACAGGTCCTGCGCCAGGCCGTCGTGCAGCTCGCGCGCGAGGCGCGTCCGCTCTTCAAGCGTGGCGCGCTCCGCCTCCGACAATCGCAATCGATCGAGAGCGGCATATGCGGTTCGCAGCGCGCGCAGGTCGGAGCGCGATTCGGCGTTGATTCCAAGTAGCAGCACGACGAAGAACGCGAGGCGGAGTGCCTCGGCGGTCGTCACGAGCCCACCGTAGATCGCCGGATAGAAGTAGAAATGGATCTCCGAGATCGCACCAATGAGCATCGCCACGGCGAGGTAGCCGTCGAGGACTGGCCCGTTGCGCAGGTACGAACGTCGATAGAGCAGCGCTCCGACCAGGAAGATCGCTGCCGTGGTCGCCTGGATGACGAGGGCGATGCCCGTCACGTCGGGCAGGGCACCGGAGATGCGCGGCTCCGCGATCATCTCCTGGATCCCGATTGGGCCGATGAACGGCGGCACCAGGTCGTTGAAGTTCTCGACCCGCTCGCGGATCAGGTATAGGACGACGGTGATGACCGTCACGGCGACGACCGGTATGAGCAGCGTCCGCCGGACACGCGGCGCGCGGTTCACCAGGTTGATGGCGGCCGCCCCACCGATCAGCAGGATTGCGCCCGCGATGAGCCTCGAGATCGACAGGATGTACAGCGGCAGCTGCTCAGGCAGGCCACCGAGCGAGAGGCCGAAGTCGCCTTCCTTGCGGAGGACGACGACAGAAACGTTGAGCAGTGCCACCCAGGCCAAGAGCAGGAATGCGCTGCTCTGGAAGAGACCAGCCACGCGACCCGACTCGCGGTAGCGGGCCAGGGCGAGAGCGGCCAGGCTGCCTGCCGCAAGGACTGTCAGCGAGTTGACGGCGACATCGGCCGATCGGTCGATCAGGGCGAAGCTGAGCGAGCGGTCCAATAGAAACGCACCCGTCAGCAGGAGCATCCCCACCGCAGTGACGATGAGCACAAGATCGAGCCGACGGATCGCCAGCCGATCGCGCCGCTCCCGCAGGCGTTCCATCTGGCGATGATAGGTCTGCCATCTTGCGACGCCGCTCAACGGACGCTCCCGATCCATCGCCAGACAAGACTAGAGCCGGACCGCGCCCCAGCGCCGATCCGGCTCCCGTCATCGCTCCGTCAGCACACCCCGCCGTGTAAGGGTGGCGACAAAGCTCAAATGTTCCTGTCCACATACGATGACCGTTGCGCGGACGCACGGGAATCCGAGGACGTACGGAAACGAGTACGGAGTCTGAGTACGTACTCGTAGACGCAACCGGTCGTTCCCGAGCGTTGTTCAGGTAGCTGTGAACCCAGGCGGAGGTAGATGAGAGCGGCACGCCCCGATCAGGCAGCACCGGGTTGGCAGGTCTGGGCAGCGCTCATCGTCGTCTACATCGTTTGGGGCTCGACCTACCTCGGCATACGGATCGTCGTTGAGACGATGCCGCCTTTGCTGTCCGCGGGCGCTCGCCACTTGCTGGCCGGACTCATCCTCTTCGGCTTCATCGCTGTCCGGCGGGGCATGGGCGCGCTGCGTCTCAGCCGTGCCGAGTGGACGGCGGCAGCGTTCGTGGGTCTCGCGCTTTTGCTCGGCGGAAACGGTCTGGTGATGCTCGGCGAGCGCGACGTTCCGAGTGGTCTCGCCGCACTGATCATCGCCGTGGTCCCGCTGTTCGTCGTCGTGCTGCGTTTCCTGTTCGGCGAGCGGGTTGGCCTGGGAACCGTCGTCGGAGTTGCGCTCGGCCTGGCCGGAATGCTGGTGCTGATCATCCCGCGGGGCATCGACGGCAGCGTTCAGCTGGCCGGAATGCTCATGCTCGTGGCGGCGTCCGCGAGCTGGTCGATCGGCTCCTACTTCTCCAAGCGTGTCCAGCTGCCGCGGGATCCGCTCGCCTCGACCGGGGCGCAGATGCTCACCGGCGGCGTTGCGCTCGCAGTAGTCGGCGTGCTGTTGGGCGAAATCGGCCTGGTTCAGCCGGAGCGGTTCAGCACCGGGTCGCTGATCGCGTTCGCCTATCTGGTCACCTTTGGGAGCGTGCTCGCGTACACGGCCTACACGTGGCTCCTGGTCCATGCTCCCGTTTCGAAGGTTGCGACCTACGCGCTTGTCAATCCGGTCGTGGCCACATTCCTGGGCGCCCTCTACGGCGAGAGCATCGACGTGACCATGCTCATCGGGGCGGCGATGATCGTCGTCTCGGTCGCCGTGGTGATTCGAACCGAGTCGCGCGCGGTCCAGCCAACCGGCGCGCTGGAGGCTAACCCAGCTCCGCCGAAGGCTGCCTGACGGTCAGTCGGCGGAAGGGACAGGCACCTTTCCTCCGCAGTCCTTCGGCCTGCTGCGCGCGAAGCGGTCGGCTCCCGGCTAGGACGCCGGTGTCCGACCGTCGCTTGCGGGTTTGAGGTCGGCCAGGATCCGGGCCAGCTCTCGGGCGTTCGTCGCGCCGTAGTTGGCGTAGCAGTTGTTCATCAGCACGTGCAGGTCGCGCGTCTCGCGTGCGGCATCTCGCAGCCGCGGCGCCCAGCCGGTCAGCTCGTCGCGGTCGTATAGATAGCGGAAACGCTCGGCCGGAGTGATGTTCCGCACCTCCCACGTCTCCGAGCGACGGCCGTGGAAACGCATGATCGCGAGCTCGGGCGAAGTCACGGCGACGATCGGCGGAACGCTGCTCTTGAACCCCTGTGGTTCGTCGACCATCACGAACGGGATCCTGTTGTCGGTCAGAAAGCGCATCGTCCGATCTACGTTCTTTTCGTTGAACCAGGAGGCGTTGCGCAGCTCGACAGCGAATAGGTGGTCGCCCAGCCGCTCCCGTGCCTCGAGGATCTCGTCCCGGCTCTGGCTGATCGGGAAGAACCAACGCGGGTACTGGAGCAATATCGAGCCGAGCTGGCCGCTCTCACGCAGCGGTCCGAGGCCCTCCAGGAAGGTCTGCCAGACGACGTCCCGGAGCTCGGCGGGCAGGTCGCGCGCGTAGATGCGCGCCTTGTCCTGGAGTTCGGAGGGAAGCTCCGCGCGAATTGCCTTGGGCAGCCGCTTGACCTCGGTTGGTTGGCCGGTCATCAGCGCGTGGGCCTTGATGTCAAAAATGAAGTCGGGCGGCGTGCGATCGCGCCACAGCTCGGCCATGCGCGGAAACGGCAGCGCGTAGTAGGTGGAGTCGACCTCGACCAGCGGGAACTGGCTGGCGTAATACTGGAGCCGCTCCTCGGCCGAATCGGCTCCGCGCGGATAGAAGACGGTACCCGCGGTCATAGTCGGATCGGTCCATGAGGCGGTGCCTATGCGTACCGTCCCACCGGCGGGAACCTCGATCGGCTCCGAAGCGGCGTCCATGACATCACGCGCGCGCCGGCCCGAGACCTCCGGGCCCGGATCGTGCTCGGTCGCGCCTCCCTGCGCTGCGGTGCTCTCCGTGGCGCTCTTGTCGGCCGGGGTCATGTAGACACGATTGTGCACGACTCCGCGAAGGGACAGGGCCGAGCGATACGCCAAAGCCGCTACGCCATGCCCCGGGACCATCGCCGCTTCCCTATGGCACGCCCGTCGCCTACCTGCCGTCGCCGGCGACTTGGAACATGACGCCCCAGCAATCATCGCCGCGACTACGGCATCGTCATTCGAGTGGGGAGCCCGTCATCTCATGCCGGACAGTCATACCCGTCGCCGAGCGGGGCTGCGTTTCGTTCGTGTCATCTGTTTCATGGCCGCGGCTGCACTTGTGGTGCCGCTCGTAGAGCCGTCCGCGGCTCTTGGCCGTGAAGAGAATCCAAGCCAGAGAGGTAGCGGCGCCGTTTCCGACGCGCTGCTCGTTCGAATGCGCAGCGGCGTCGCTGACGCAGAGACTGCCACCATCCTCTCGCGCGCCGGAGCGACCGAATTGGGGCGCATCGACGACCCGTCGGGGCGCATGAACGACCCGTTGGGGCGCACGGACGACCCGTCGGGGCGCATGAACGACCCGTTGGGGCTCATGAACGAGTCTCTCGGGGCCATTCACGTCGTCTCCGTCGCGGCCGCTCAGCGTGACTTCGCCCGTCGAGTCCTGCAGGCCGACCCGCGGGTGGTTTCGGTAGAGGACGACGCCACAGCCAGTGCGGCCGTCACGCCGTCCGATCCTCATTGGGAAAAGCAGTGGAACGCCCGCCGAGTTCGCGCCGGCGGCGCGTGGGACGTCACGCGCGGCGACAAAGGCGTGATCATCGCGATCGTCGACACCGGAGTCGACAGCAGCCATCCCGACCTGCGCGGGCGCATGGTTCGGGGCTGGGACTTCCATAACAACGACCCGAATCCGTATGACGACGATGGCCATGGAACGGCTGTGGCCACGACCGCGGCTGCTGCGGGCAACGACGGCGTGGGCATCGCAGGCATGTGCTGGCAGTGCCGGATCATGCCGGTCAAGGTCCTCAACGGCAAGGGTCACGGTTCGCACTCCAACATCGCCGCTGGCGTCATTTGGGCGGCCGACCACGGCGCGGATGTGATCAACATGAGCATTGCCGGGCTGAGCGCGACTACGCTCCTGGGCAACGCCGTGGCCTATGCGCAGCGCAAGGGCTCCATCGTCGTCGCCGCTGCCGGCAACTTCGGCACCAGCCGGCGCACATTTCCAGCGGCATACCCCGGCGTGATCAGCGTTGCCGCCACGAACGACCTTGACCGCCTCTACAGATGGTCGAACCGTGGCAACTGGGTGACCATGGCGGCTCCCGGATGCGCCTTTAGCGGTCGACCGCACGCCAGGTGGGCCTGGCTATGCGGGACGTCGCTCGCCGCGCCGATCGTCAGTGGCACGCTCGGGCTGATGGAGAGCGTCGTTCCTCGGCTGAGTCGGACGCGACTGACCGCAATGCTCACGAACAGCACGGCAAATGTGCGCACCAGCACCCGCAGTGGACGGCTCGATGCCACCCGCGCCGTACGAGCCGTCCTATCGGTCGCCCCGAACCCTCAGCCTGACCCGACACCCACGCCGACCCCGGGGCCGACTGCTACGCCCACGCCGCCGGCACGCGGCGACTACACGTGGCGCGGCTCGCTCGACTCGGACGACCACTGGGATCGCGAGCAGTTCTACCTTCGCGGCCACGTCCACGTGACTGTCGACTGGTCGGGCACCGATGAACTCGCCCTGTCGGTGGCGAACTCGTCAGGTGATGTCGTTGCCTCCCAGCAGGGCGCCTCGCTCTACCTCGAGTTCGACGTGCGCGCCGAGCAATACACCTTCACGCTTGAGCAGCAGCAAGACGACCCTGTCACCTACGAGGTTTCCATCGAGTACGGCATCGTCGAGTAGGACTCAAAAGATCTTGCCCGGGTTCAACAGGCCGGAAGGATCGAGCGCGCTCTTGATCGAGCGCATGACCTCCACGGCGCGAGCGCCGTGTTGCAGCTCCAGCCACCGCTTCTTGGCCAGCCCTGTGCCGTGCTCGCCGGTGACGGTTCCGCCCAGGTCCAGAGCGGCGCGATAGATCTCGTCGCGTACGCCGTCAATTCGTGCCTCGGCCGACCGGTCGTCACGGTCAAGGATGTAGGTCGGATGAAGGTTCCCGTCGCCGGCATGGCCGAACACCCCCACGCGCACCTTGTGTGCGGCGGCAATCCGCTCGATCTGAGCGAGCATCTCCGGTATTCGGCTGCGCGGCACGCCGACATCATCCATGCGCGCCACGCCTGCCCGTTCCAGCGAGCCGTGCGCGGCGCGACGGGCCTGACGCAGCCAATCGGCCTCTTGCGCGTCGGCGGCCCGCACGACTGTGCTCGCGCCGGCGGCAATGCAGGCTGCCTCGACGAGGGCGAGTTCCCGCTCGGCCGCCTCGGCGCCCGCGTCCGATTCGACCATCAGCATCGCGCCCGCCTCGCGATCGAGACCGAGATGATGAACTTCGTCGACCGCGGCGATCGTGAACGCGTCCATGAGCTCGAGCGTCACCGGGACGACGCCCGCGGCGGTAATAAGGCTGACGGCCTCGCCGGCGGCGGCGACGGTCGGGAAGAACGCGATCAGGGTCAGCTTCGCCGGCGGAAGGGGCAGCAGCCGCAACGTCGCCTCGGTGATCAGGCCGAGCGTTCCCTCTGAGCCCACAAAGATGTTGGTCAGGTCATAGCCGGCGACGTCCTTGACGTTTTTGCCGCCGGTCCGGATGACCGACCCATCGGCAAGGACTACCTCCAATCCGAGCACCCAGTCGCGCGTCACGCCGTATTTCACACAGCGCAACCCGCCCGAGTTCTCGGCCAGGTTGCCGCCGATCGTGCACATCTCGAAGCTCGCCGGATCGGGCGGATAGAAGAGCCCGTTTGCGGCCACGGCCCGGTTCAGTTCGGCGTTGATGATGCCCGGCTGGGTGGTGACGGTGAGGTTTGCCGGGTCGATCTCGAGGATCGCGTTCATCTGCATGAAGGAGACCGTGATCGCGCCGTCAATGGCGACCGCGCCGCCTGACAGCCCGGTTCCAGCCCCGCGAGCGACGATCGGCACACCTGCGCTGCCGCACAGCCGGACGATCTGCTGGACCTCCTGAGTCGACCGCGGGAAGCAAACTGCGAGCGGATGCCCGGCAGGCAGGTAAGCGGTTTCGTCGAACCGATAGGACTCAACGTCGGAGGCGTCTCGGAGCACGCGCATGCCCGGCAGCTCAGTGGTGAGTGCGCCGAGAAATGCTCCTCCCTGGTCCGTCGTTGCCGTCATCGCGGCCAGCGTAGCGTCAGCGACAGCGTTACCGCGGCAAGGCAGCGACGACGCCCCTGTGAATAGCGCCGATCGGTTCCCAGAGGTCGGCTATCCTTCGCTGACTTCCTTCGCTGACATCCCCAACTGTTGCCCAAGGGTCCTCATGAAGATCGGTCTCGTAAAGGAGCGCGCGCCCAACGAGCGGCGCGTCGCACTCGTGCCGGATGCGCTCAAGCCTCTCCTCGCTGCGGGTGTCGAGGTTCTCGTTGAGCGCGGGGCCGGCGATGGCGCAGCGATACCAGACCAGGCGTTCGTCGAAGCCGGCGCCAAGCTCTCTGCGCGCGACGACGTCTACAAGCAGGCCGACGTGATCGTCCGCGTCCAGAAGCCAAACGCGGAGGACGTCAAGTCACTTCGCGAAGGCCAGTCCGTGGTCGGGCTGCTTCAGCCGTTGATCGACCCCCAGCTGATGGCCGCGCTGGCCAAGAAGCGGGTAACCGCAATCAGCCTCGATGCAATTCCGCGGACGCTCAGCCGGGCGCAGTCGATGGACGTACTGTCGTCGCAGGCCAACGTCGGCGGTTACCGCGCGGTACTCCTCGCTGCTGGCGAATATGGCCGTTACTTTCCCCTGTTGACGACGGCAGCCGGGACTGCACGGCCGGCGAACGTGCTCGTACTCGGGATCGGCGTGGCCGGTCTTCAGGCGATTGCCACCGCACGCCGACTGGGCGCGGTCATCAAGGCTTACGACGTGCGCTCCGAGACGAAGGAGCAGGCCGAGTCACTCGGCGCGACGTTCATCGTGCTGAAGTCGGTCGCGGACGCCAGCGGGGCCGGCGGTTACGCCCGCGAACTGACAGCCGAGGAGCGTGAGGCGCAGCAGAAGGAGCTGAACGACCACATCGGTGGCATGGATGTCGTCATCACCACCGCCCAGGTGCCCGGTCGCCGGCCACCGCTGCTGGTGACCGCGCAGGCCGTCAAGGGCATGAAGTCTGGGTCGGTCATTGTCGACATGGCGGCCAGCGCGCTCGGCGGCAACGTGGAGCTGTCGAAGCCCGACGAGACAGTGGTGACCGACAACGGCGTGACCATCCTGGCACCGACCAACCTGCCGGCGACCATGCCCGCCGGCGCGAGCCAGTTCTACGCCCGCAACCTTTCCGCCTTTCTCCTCCACGTATTGAAGGACGGCGAGCTGAACCTCGACATGGCCGACGAGATCACGGCGGCGACGGTGATCACGCACGACGGCGCGGTGGTCCAGGAGCAGACCAGGAAGCTCCTCGAGCCCGACAAGACGGAGGCCGCCAAATGAGCCCCGAGCTGCTCAACGCGCTGGCAATCTTCGTGCTGGCGATCCTCGTTGGCTTCGAGGTGATCTCGAAGGTTCCGGCCACTCTCCACACCCCGTTGATGTCAGGCGCCAACTCGATCCACGGCATCGTGCTGGTGGGAGCGATGCTCATCGCCGCCACCGCTGACAACCCTCTCAGCTACGTACTCGCATTCGTGGCCGTCGTGTTCGGTGCCGCCAACGTTGTCGGCGGCTACGTCGTGACTGACCGGATGCTGCAGATGTTCCGCAAGCGCGAAACGCCGCAGAAACCGGCGGATAAGCCCGAATGAACCAGGAAACTATCTATGCGCTGGTGTTCCTGGCCTGGCTGGCGGGTGCCGCCGCGTTCGTGCTCGGACTGCACCAGATGAACTCGCCGGCGACGGCGCGCGGCGGCAACCGGCTTTCCGCTGGCGGCATGGCCGTCGCCGTCCTCGCCACGCTCGTCTGGCTCGTCGTCCGGCCGGGGGGCCTGGGCAACAGCCCGCTGCCGTTGATCATCATCGTCGGCGGGTTCGCTATCGGCGGCGGCATCGGGTTCGTGCTCGCTCGCCGAGTAGCCATGACCGCGATGCCGCAGCTCGTCTCCCTGTTCAACGCCGTTGGCGGCGGTGCGGCCGCACTCGTCGCGATCGACGATTACATCCGCGGCGTGTCCATCGGCGAGATGGAGGTCTCGACCGCGATATTCGTCGTCCTTGGGGCGGTCATCGGTAGCGTGACTTTCTCGGGCTCGCTCGTCGCATCGGGCAAGCTCCAGGGCGTGGTGCCCGGCCGGCCCATCTTCTTTCCCGGCTCACGCCTGCTGACCGTCATCCTCGCCCTCGGGACCGTCGCTGGTTTCGTGCTGCTCGTGCTCGGTGCCGCAGGCGCCGTCGCCCTGACTGCCGAGCTCGGGATCATCGTCCTGGGTCTCATCGTCCTCGCCGCGCTGATCTTCGGCATCACGATGGTCCTGCCAATCGGCGGGGCCGACATGCCGGTTGTTATCTCGCTGCTCAACTCATTCACCGGCACGGCCGCAGCGATGGCCGGGTTCGTGATCAATAACCCTGTGCTGATCATCGCGGGCGCGCTCGTTGGCGCGTCGGGCGCCATCCTCACGAAGCTGATGGCCGACGCGATGAATCGGTCGATCGCCAACATCATGGTCGGCGGCTTCGGCGGCGGAGACGCTGCGGCCGGAGCGGCCGGGGCCGGCGCTGATGGTGGCAACGTCCGCGAGGTAGGTATGGATGACGCGGCAATCCAGCTCGCCTACGCCCAGAAGGTGATCATCGTGCCCGGTTACGGCCTTGCCGTGGCCCAGGCCCAACACGCCGTACGCGAGCTGGCCGAGCTGCTCGAGGCCCGTGGCGTCGAGGTCACCTATGCCATCCATCCGGTCGCGGGCCGCATGCCGGGCCACATGAACGTACTGCTCGCCGAGGCAAACGTTCCCTATCCGCAGCTGAAAGAAATGGACGAGATCAACCCCGAGTTCGATCGGGCCGACGTCGCCCTCGTGGTCGGCGCGAACGACGTCACCAACCCTGCGGCGCGCTCCAACCCGGCAAGCCCCATCTACGGCATGCCGATCCTGAACGTGGATCACGCGCGGAGCATCCTGGTCATCAAGCGCTCGATGCGTCCCGGCTATGCGGGCATCGACAACGAGCTCTACCTCAACCCCAAGACGGGGATGCTTTTCGCCGATGCGCGCGAAGGGCTCAGCCAGCTGGTCGCGGCAGTCAAGCTCGTCTAGCCAGGGAAGCGCGAGCAATCGCCGTAGGCGAAGGCTCGCGTTTACCGCGCAGCAGCGGCCGGAGGCCGACTGCGGAGCCAAACTATTGCGACGGTGGCGCGCCTAAGCCCGTCAGGCGGCGCCCCGCGCGCCATATGCTTTACGGCGTGACTATGCGTGCCACCGCGTGGACGGCGTTGATGTTGGCCATGGTGGCGTTGGTCGCCTCCCCGGTGCTGGCGGCCGAGACGACCATCAGATCCGCCGGCCCTCTGACTGAGATCATCGTCAGCGACACCTTGAACTGCCAGGTGGCACACGAGGCAGACGAGCAGTTCGAGCTCTACCCGTCGGGTTCAACGGTTGGCGATTGCGGTACCTTCCTCGCGGTCGCTGGCACGGTGTACGGACCCAGCAATGCGAGTGCCACGCTCACCGCCTGGACGCCCAACGCCCAAGCGCCCGTCAGCGGTGCAGGTAGCGGCGGAGACCCACTGCGGATCGTGACGGTGGTGGACGCGCCCGAGCCCGGGTTGCGGGTGCAGCAGACCGACAAGTACGTGGTCGGTAGCCAGTCTTACCGGACGGACATTCAGATCCAGAACGCGTCGGCCGAGCCTCGCGCCGGAATCCTCTATCGCGCGGGCGACTGCTACCTCCAGGAAAGCGACTCAGGCTACGGACGCGTGGACAATGGCGCTCCCGCGTGCATCGTCGATCCGGCGCTCGGCCGACGCATCGAGCAATGGACGCCGATCACCCAGGGCAGCCACTATTTCGAGGGCGGCTACGGCGAGGTCTGGTCGATCATCCGCTCGCAGCAGCATTTCCCGGACCGCTGCGAATGCGACGTTCGCCTCGACAACGGAGCCGGGCTGAGCTGGTCTGTCGACCTGGCACCGGGCCAATCGGTCGTCATCTCGCACGATACGTTCTTCTCGCCGGTGGGTCGCGGGCCGGTGCAGCAGTCGTTCACTGACTCGGTTCCGACCAGCATCTCGCTCGATCCGGTTGTCGTCGCGACGAGCATTGCGGTCACTGCCGGGGTGATCCTTCTCGTGCCCTTCCCATCGGCGCTGTTCAACAGCACGCTCGAGGAGAACTACGCCGAGGTAATGGCCGGAATCGGCCGGATCCGTGCGCGGCTGGCACGTATACGGGCCTCCATCCTGGCGTGGCTGCGAGGCCAGGTCGCGCAACGCCGAGCACGCCGGGCTGCGGGTGCGGCTCAGGCGGCCCAGGCCCCGGCGCAAGCGTCGGCAATGACGCCAGTGGAGCCGATTGCCGCGCCTCCCGCCGAGGTTCCGCCCACAGATATGCAGCCCGGTGGTGGACCTGCGCCCGCAACGGCTGACCCCTGGCGAACGCCGCTTGGCATTGCCGGCTTCATCGTCGTCACGGCGTTGCTCTACGCATTTCTCGATCCCACATTCGGCTTAAGCCTGACGTCACTGGCGACGTTCGCCGGCTTGGCAATCGGACTGTTCGTCGTGCTGCTGGCGTATGGGCTACCGCTGATGCTGGTAGCCCGCTCTCGTCGGCTGCCGCTGACGGTCCGAGCGCTTCCGGCAACGTTGCTCGTCGGAGTCGCCTGCGTGCTGATCAGCCGGTTCGTGAACTTCCAGCCCGGGTATCTGTACGGCCTCGTCATCGGCTTCTTCTTCGCACGTGGGATCGCGCGGGACCAGGAGGGCCGTGCCGAGGCAATCGCCGCGGCGAGCTCGCTTCTGGTTGCCCTGCTGGCGTGGATCGCGCTCGCCTTTCTCCGCGCCGGCGCGGTTGGTGGCCCGGATGACCTCCTCACGGCCACGCTCTCGGCGGCGACAGTGACGATCGTGGTGGCGGGTCTGGAGAACGCGGTCTTTGCGATGCTGCCTCTCCGCTTCCTTCCCGGCGCGGCGGTTTACACCTGGGATCGGCGCGTGTGGATCGTTCTGATCGGGCTCGGCCTGTTCGGCTTCGCCCACGTTCTGCTCAACCCCAGCGCGGGGTATCTCGCCGATACCACTCGCACCTCCTTCTTCACGCTGCTCGTACTGCTCATCGGATTCGCGGCGGCTTCCGTGCTCTTCTGGGGCTGGTTCCGATTCCGGCCGAAGAAGCAGGCGGCGGCTTGAGCGACCGAGTGGAGCTCCAGACCGAGGTCGACGCGCCGAGGGTCCTCGTCTACCCGTTGCTGGCGACCGCCGACGGTCTTGCCAAGTGGCTCGACGAAGCCGAGCTGGAGCCGCGCGTCGGCGGGCGCGTCC
>CAZXLP010000010.1:0-17474 GCA_964642085.1 uncultured Anaerolineaceae bacterium | reverse complement strand
TGTACATGATCAAGCTGCTGACCGAGAACTACGGTCAGGGCACGGCGCTCGGCCAGCGCGTCACCAACATCGTCGATTCACGCGAGATCTGGATCATCCCGCTGCTCAATCCCGACGGTGCCGAGTACAACATCTCCGATGGCATCTTCCATGGATGGCGCAAGAACCGCCAGACCAACCCGGGCTCGGACAAGATCGGAATCGATCTCAACCGGAACTGGAGCTACATGTGGGCTTGCTGCGGCGGCTCGGGCCCCAATCCAAAATCGGCGCGCTATCGCGGCCAGTACCCGTTCGAAGCGGTCGAGGACGTCGTTATGCGCGATTTCATCCTGGGCCGGCGCGTCGGCGGCGAGCAGCAGATCAAGATCGTCTTCAACTGGCACTCGTACGGCGAATTCATCATGTGGCCCTACGGCTTCACCAGGGAAGACGTGCCGCCACAGATGACGATGGACGACCACGCCGCATTCGTCGCTATGGGTCGGGCCATGGCGGCGCTCAACGGATACAAGGCCAAACAGGGCAGCGACTCGTACATCTACGACGGCGACTTCCCCGCCTGGGCTTACGGCGATCAGCGGATGTTCGTGTACACCTTCGAGATGTACCCCAAGTGGGGGGCGCAGGCGGGCGGCTTCCGACCTCCCGACTCGGTCCTAAATGCCCAGACGACGCGGAACAGGGAAGCGGTGCTCTATTTCCTGGAACAAGCCGATTGCCCGTACCGAGCGGCCGGATTGGGCGCGACGCGCTGCGGGCCGATCAACGAAGACTTCGAGATCAACCGCGGTTGGGACGTCAACCCATTCGGAGCTGACACAGCGTCGGGCGGGCAGTGGGAGCGCGGCATTCCGGCACAAACGGGGGACTCAGCGGGGATCAAGCAGCGCTCTGGCGTGACCAGCGGCCAGGCCGACCTGGTGACGGGTCGGTCCGCCGGCGTCGACGTTCAGGCCAATGACGTCGACGGCCGGACGTCGGTGCTCTCGCCTGACATCGACCTCGGCGGTGGCGCCTGGCGGCTCTACTTCCGCTACGCGTTCGCGCACGACGCTGCGTCAAACAACGAGGACTTCCTCCGCGTAAGCGTCGTGCACGGGTCGACCGTCACCCCGATCTGGACTCTTGCCGGCCAGTCGACCAACCGCAATGCCCGCTGGCTTACGAAGAAACTCGCGCTGAATGCGTGGGCCGGTGAGACGATCCAATTGCTGATCGAGGCGCGCGACGGGGGCTCGGACAATATCGTCGAGGCGGCGATCGACGACCTCCGCGTCTTCAAGCCCTGAACTGACGGTGCGCCGCTCCCGCTGACGATCAGCCCAACCGAATACCCTTCGCGCGATGACCGACGAAGGTGATACCGAGGCGCTGGGCCGGCGTTTCCCCGCGGATTTCACATGGGGCTTCGGAGCCTCCGCCTACCAGATTGAAGGAGCGGCCTCTGAAGACGGCCGCGGAATATCGATCTGGGACACCTTCTCTCGCCAGCCGGGCGCCGTCGTCAACACAGACAACGGTGACGTCGCGTGCGACCACTACCACCGGTACCGCGACGACGTCGGACTGATGGCCGACCTCGGCGCGTCCGCATATCGCTTCAGCGTCAGCTGGCCGCGAGTCATCCCCGCCGGGACGGGATCGGTGAATCGGCGCGGGGTCGATTTCTACCAAAGGCTGGTCGACGAACTGCTCGCCGCAGGCATCCAGCCGGTGCTCAACCTGTTCCATTGGGATCTTCCCCAGGCGCTCCAGGACCGGGGCGGATTTGCCAACCCGGAGGTCGTCGGCTGGTTCACTGACTACGCGGCGCTGATCGTCTCCGCCCTGGGCGACCGTGTCGTGGACTGGATGACCTTCAATGAACCCGCGGTCTTCGCTTTCCTTGCCCATGCCGACGGGATCCACGCGCCGGGCCTGCGCCATTGGCCGACGGCCATGCGCGTCGCCGACAATCAGCTCCGAGCCCACGCCGCGGCCGCACAGGCCATACGCTCTGGCGTCCAGCGCGCTCGAATAGGGGTTGCGATCGACGTCAACCAGGCATTGCCCGCGACCGACACCGAGCGCGATCGTCGTGCCGCCCAGCTCTGGTATGCGACCCGCGATTGGTGGTTCCTCGACCCACTATTCGGTCGTGGCTACCCGAAGGACGGAGTCGAAGCGCACCGCGCCGCCGGCCACCTGGAGGGAGTGGATCTGGCCGATCCGCCTGCCGGCGACCTCGACTACGTCGGGCTCAACTACTACCGCCGCGAGACCGTTTCTGCCATTTCGGATCGCCCGTTCGACTGGCAGGCCGCGCCACCCGCAGACGCCGAGACCACCGAGATGGGCTGGCACGTCGCGCCGGATGGGTTGCGCGACATCCTGCTGGAGCTCCAGCGCAGGTACTCGCCCGCGGAGATCGTGGTGACCGAGAACGGCGCTGCGTACAACGATGTCGTCGAGAGCGATGGGTCGGTGCGCGACGCGCAACGAGAGAGCTACCTTGCCCGTCATGTCGCGATGCTCGCCGACGCCCGAGATGCCGGCGTGCCCGTGACCGGCTACTACGTCTGGTCGCTGCTCGACAACTTCGAATGGAGCTACGGCTACACCAAACGATTCGGGCTGGTCCACGTCGACTTCGAGACGCAGCGCCGGACGGTCAAGCAAAGCGGGCGCTGGTATCAGTCGCTGATCGCCAACTCGCGCTGATCGCAAGCGCGAGGCCAGCACCCGCGTCGCGGGGGCTGGCTGAGGGCGCGCAGCAGGGCCCCGGCAGGGCCACTGCGAAGACAAGAAGTGGCATGCGCCGCCCCTGGTGCTGCTCGAACGCGCCGTTTTTCTGCGGTCCTCCGGTACGCGTGCACTACTCCTCTCTTGGAGGCGAGGTGTAAGATTTGCGCGGAAGAGGTGCGAGCGTGCTGAACGACCGCAACCGCCGTATTAGACGGCCAGATCGGAGGACTGAGGACGCCGATGCGTCGCGAGTCCTGCCTGTCACCGCGGATGCATCGCGCGGCTCGAGCAACCTCGCCACCAGGCCCAGGTCGGGCAACATCAGTACTGATATGCGAGCCGGCAGAGCCGGGTGATCCAGGGCACGCGCGACACGTGTCTGTCGCCTCCCAACGGATCACCAATTAGGTAGGCGAAGGCCCACACTCGTTCCCGGGGTGTGGGTCTTCTGTTGTCCGGCGCGTCGTCTCTAGCGGGTCTTCGTCACCTTTGTGATCGTCCGCGGACGCTCGGGATCCAGGCCGCGCGCGACGGTCAGGTGGTACGTGTAGAGCTGCGCCGGGACGATCTCGATGACCGGACTCAGCCAGTCGGGAATATTCGGCGGCACGGTCAGGCCCTCGTCAAGCTGCCGGGCGGCCGGGGCGTCGGAAAGCGCCAGCACCCGAGCGCCGTGCTCGACCTGTAGACGCCTGATGAGCCCCAGCTGGGCGTCGAGCGAGACGCCAGTGGGCGCGACGACCATGATCGGCAGACCCGGCTCGGCCAAGGCCAGCGGACCGTGCTCGAAGTCGGCGGCAGAGAACGGGACCGCTGACACCTGCGCCAGCTCCTGGAGCTTCAGCGCCCATTCGCGCGCAGTGGCGTAGCCGTAGCCACGACCAATTACCACGCATCGCTGGCGTGCGGCATGGCGCTCTGACAGGGCGCGCGCCTCGGCCTCGCCCTCCAGCGCGGCTTCGATGAGCGCGGGCACTCGCGCGACATGCTCGTTCTCTTCAGCCGTCGGCGCATCCAGCGCGTGCGACAACAGGATCACGGCAAGCAGCTGGGCCGTATACGTCTTCGTCGCGGCCGTGGCCAGCTCGGGCCCGGCACGGAGGTCGATCACGTGGGCGGCCGCGGCCGCGAGAGGCGACTTCGGGTCGTTGGTAATGGCCACGGTCAGCGCGCCCTGGCGTTGAGCCTCATCGAGCACCGCGATGATGTCGGGCGAGCGGCCCGACTGGGAGATGCCGATCACAAGAGCGTTGGCCATGCGTGGCCGCGCGCCGTACAGCGTCAGCGTCGACGGTGTCGCGAGCGCTGTGATCAGGTGGTTGCGGACCGCGAACAGGTACTGCGCGTAGAGAGCGGCGTTGTCCGAGGAGCCACGCGCCGCGATGAGAGCGAACTGTGGCTGGCGGTTCCGGAGCTCGTTCGCCAGCGGCGCGAACGATGAGCCGGCTGCGTCGAGCAGGCGCCGTGCCGCCGCCGGTTGCTCGAAGATCTCGTCTCTCAGGCCCATGGCGAGGTCAGGTCCACGGGCCGTGCACGGGCTGGCCGCCGACAAAGGTCGCGACGACATGCAGCTCTGGCGTGAACAGCGTCAGGTCGGCACGGCCGCCGACGCGCAGCGTGCCGCGATCGGCAAGCCCGAGGAGTCTCTGCGGTGTGGATGTCATGGTCGCCAGCGCGTCCGTAGCCGTCCATCCGGTCATCGAGACAAACCTCCGCAGCGCCTCGTCGGCGGTCAGGGCCGAGCCGGCCAGACGACCGTTGTCGGCCAGCCGGACCGCCGCGCCGTCGAGCACGACGTCGCGACCCCCCAGCCGATAGCGGCCGGGATCCATGCCCAGCCCAGCCGTAGCGTCGGTCACGAGCGACACCCGGCGCCTGCCGGCCGCATGTGCGGCGATGCGAATGACGTCGCGGTGGACGTGCAACCCGTCGGCGATCAGCCCGACCGTCACGCGCGGATCGGCGAGCGCGGCACCGGCCAGGCCCGGCTCGCGGTGCCCGAGTGGCGGCATGGCGTTGAAGAGGTGCGTCGCGTAGGTCGCGCCGGCGTCGAACGCAGCCGCTGCCTGATCACGATCGGCCGCCGAGTGTCCGGCCGATACCGCCACGCCGCGCGCCGTCAGTGCGCTGATCAGGTCGATCGCGCCGTCCAGCTCGGGCGCGATCGTGACCATCCGGACCCCCGCTTCGCGCGACCAGCGCTCGACGTCGGGATCCGGGTCGGAAGGAGAGCGAAGGTAGGTCGGATCATGTGCACCTGATCGCTCCGGACTAAGGAACGGCCCCTCGAAGTGGGCGCCGAGTGGAGTCGCGCCGCTATACCCCTCTGCCGGCCCGGCCGCCAGAACCGAGAGCATCGCGTCGCGCGCTGCCATATCGGAGGTGACCACCGTAGGCAGAAAACCGGTCACGCCGTACGCGGGCAGGCGCGCGCCGACCTCCCAGATCGCACCCGCTTCGTGCGTGAAGTCGTGCCCAAATCCTCCATTGATCTGGATGTCGAGCAGCCCCGCAGACAGGATGAGCCCGGAGGCGTCGATCCGGCGCGTCTCTGGGCCGGCCGTGACGGACTCGGCGGCAACGATGTCAGTGATCAGCCCATCGTCGACGACGATCGCTCCGCGGCTCATGACGCGATCGGGCAGGACCACCGTGTCGGCAGTGATTACCAGCGAGCTCACGGACGCCGACTCTCAGGCGGCGAGGCCGTGCCCGCGCGGGTGCAGCCCGCCAATCTCCACCGGCAGCCGGCCGGTGACGGGCTGTTCACCGAACAACGCGCCGGTCAGCGCCTCGATCGTTGGAGGCAGGATGCCAAACGAGCAGATGTGGGTTCGGGCCATCGGGTAAGCGCACAGGTCCCACGGCGTGCGCAGGGCAACCGTGACCGTCGGCCGGCCCAGACGCAGGATTTCCTGGGCGAGCGCTGCCTGCGCCGGCAGTAGATGAGCAGACACAGTTCCTAGCACGATCAGGTCATACGCGGCCAGGCCCCTGGACAGCGATGCAATGTCGGCGTCTGAAGGGGAGGAATCCACGACGAACTCGTCAGTCGCGGCGTGCCGTCGCAGTACCGCATGCGCCAGCAGTGGCGGAACGTAGGAGGACGTGTCAGCCGGCGTCATGTCGGTCGGTTCAGGCTGCACCACGGCAATTCGGGCGTCGGAGGACGGACGGAGCGGCAGCAGACGGTCATCGTCGCGGACGAGTGTTATCGAGCGCCGGGCGAGCTCGTCGGCGAGGGCGGCATGCTCGGAGCAGCCGACAACATCGAGTGGTGGCTGCTCGAATCCGGCCAGCCAGGTGCGAACAGCAGCGAGGCGGGCCGCCGAGACCTCGCGTGCGCGCGGATCGGTCAGGCCGCGCTTTTCCGCCTGCTCCAGCCCGTCCTCGACGCGTTGCAGCATCTCCGAATCGGGCGTTCCCAGCAGGAGATCCTGCCCTGCCTTGACAGCGCTGATCGCGTTGACCACCTGGGCCGCGCCCTGCGCCAACGCGCCCATGTCAAGCGCGTCGGTGATTGCCAACCCCTCGAAGCCCATCTCCGTGCGCAGCAAATCGGTGATCACCTCGTGCGCCAGGCTGGCCGGCAGCGTCGGATCAGAGGTCAGTGCCGGAACAGCGAAGTGTCCCGCCATGACCAGCCGCGCCTCGGCAGCCAGCCCCGCCCTGAACGGAACGAGCTCCCGCGTGCGCAACTCCTCGCGATCGAGCTCCACCATCGCAAGCTCGTGGTGAGTGTCGACCGCGGTATCACCGCCCCCCGGGAAGTGCTTGAGGGTCGCCGCAACTCCCTCGCCCTGGAGGCCACGGACTGTGGCAGCGACGAGTCCGGCCACAGCTTGCGGGTCGTCGCCGAAGCTGCGGATACCAAGCCCCGGATTGCCCGGGTTCGTGGCCAGGTCGCACACGGGGGCGTAGTTGACGTTGACGCCCAGCGCGCGCAGCTCGCGTCCGGTCGCCCGCGCAACCCGCTCTGCGAGGACTTCGTCGCCGACGGCGCCGAGGGCCATTGCCCCGGCAAACGGAGTCGTCTCGTCGCCCATGCCGATCAGCTGGCCGCCCTCCTGGTCGGTGGCAATCAGCAGCGGTCGCGCCGGCGACGCCGCGGCCGCCTGGAGCGACGAGGTCAGCGCCCGAATCTGGGCGCGGGACGACACATTGTGCTGACGAAAGAGAGTGACCCCGGCGAAAGGACGCGCGCCGATGGCTTCTTTCACCTCCGCCGGTACCTCGTGCCCGGCGAAGGCGATCATCAGCTGCGACGAGATCATGACTTGACGGAGCCGGCCAGGATCCCTCGTATGAAGGCGCGCTGCAGCAGCAGGAACACGACGAGCGGCACGATCATGGTCACGAATGCGCCGGCGGTGAGGATGTGCCATGCCTCACCACGGTTGCCCACCAGGACGCTCAACGCGGTGGGCATCACGCGCTCCTGTGCGCCAGGACCAAGGAATACCAGCGCCACCAGCAGGTCGTTCCAGACCCACAGGAACTGGAAGATCGAGAACGCGCCGAGCGCTGGGATCGAAAGCGGCAGCACGATGCGCATGAACGTCTGGAAGTGGGTCGCGCCGTCAATGGCGGCCGACTCGAACAGGTCGCGCGGCAGTTGCGAGATGTAGTTGTAGAGCAGAAAGATGGCAAGGGGCAGCCCGAAGGCCGTGTGCGCCAGCCAGATCCCGAGGAAAGTCCCGTAAAGGCCGGCCTCGCCGTAGAGGCGCAGGATCGGGATGAGTGACATCTGAAGCGGCACGACCAGCAGCCCGACGACGATTGCGAACAGGATCCCGCGACCGGGAAACTTGATCCACGCGAATGCGTAGGCCGCGAAGGCGGCGATCGTGATCGGTATCACCGTGGACGGAACGGTCACGATCAGGCTGTTCAGGAACGCAGCAGTCATCCCTTCGCTGCCCATCACCACGCCGTAGTTGGCGAGCGTCCACTGACCGGCCTTTAACGGATCGAGAAAAACCGTCCACCAGCCGGTGCTCGTGACGTCCTGCGGATTCCGGAATGAGGTGATGAAAAGGCCAAGGGTAGGCACCGTCCAGAGGAGGCAGATGGCGATAACCGCGATGCGTACCGGCGCGCGCCGGATGAAATTCGGGCGCCAGGCGACGCGGGCGGGTGGTCGTTCGACGGACTGGGCGGGTGCGGTCATGCCCCGATCCCCTGCTTGCTCAGGTTGCGGACGTTGATGAAGATGATCGGCAGCACCGCGACGAAGAGGACCACCGCCAGGGCCGCGGCGCGCCCGTCGTTGAAGAACTGGAACATCTCCAGGAACATCCGGTTGGCGACGACGTCGGTGTCCGATCGCCCGCCGGTCATGACGTAGACGATGTCGAAGATCTTCAGCACCGCGATTGCGATCGTCGTGGCGACTGTGATGATCGAGCCCTTGATGATCGGCACGATCACCCTGAAGAAGATCTGACGCTCAGCGGCGCCGTCGAGCCGTGCCGCCTCGATGACTTCGAGCGAGACCCCCTTGATGGCCGCCGACAGGACGACCATGGCGAAGCCCGTCTGAAGCCAGATCATGATCACGATCAGTGCGAGCGTGTTGACCGGGAATCCCACGTTGCCTGTCCATGGCACCGGATCGCCGCCCAACCCCGTCCAGATCGCGTTCAGGAGGCCGTACTGCGGCTGGCCCTCAGGAACCCACTGGTAGACGAAGCGCCAGATCACTGATGCCCCGACCAGCGAGATCGCCAGCGGGATGAAGATGAAGGTCTTGGCCAGCGCTTCTCTGCGGACGCGGTCGACAAGGCCGGCGATGATCAGGCCGAGTCCGACACTGCCGCCGGTGGCGACGACCAGCCAGACGAGGTTATTGCGAAGGATGGCCAGGAACGGCGCGGTCAGCAGCTCCCGATAGTTCAGCAGCGGGTCGCCACCGGTGTTTTCGGTGAAGCTCGTGATGACCGTCGCGATCGTGGGATAGACGAGGTAGACGGTAAGGAGTCCAAGCGCTGGAACGACAAAGACCCATGGCAGGATCCGCTCCTGGTGACGTGGGTGAAGCAGACCGACGATCGCGCTGGCACCGGTGTAGATCATCCATATGCCACCCACACCGACCGCGAGCGCGACGATTGCCAGCAGGACCTTGGAAACGAATACGTCGCCCTGGTTCTGGCGGAGTTGTGCGGCGCCTTCGTTGTTGCCAAGAAACTCGTATATCGACGCGAGCATGTTCTGACCTGCCCGCGGGTCGGCGAGCAGCTTCACGCCCACGATGACGATGGCAATTCCGAGGACGGCACCAAGCGGAACCAGGAACCGGCCTAGGCCGACTTCCTGGTGCTGGTCTTTGGGCGCGACAGCCATTGCTGCTCCTCCTCGCGCGGATAATACGAGGGCGCACTACCGATTTGTAGTGCGCCCTCGCAACGAAAAGGTCAGGCCGCCTTCCGGCGGGCCAGGGGGCGCACTACCGATTTGTAGTGCGCCCTCGCAACGAAAAGGTCAGGCCGCCCTTCGGCGGGCCAGGTGAGCGCGCTGCCCTAAGGCAGCGCGCTCTCGAACTATTGCGTCAGGCTGCCGTTACCAGCTGCCGAACTTGTGGTCAGGTGCGATGGTGGTTGCATCAATCGCCGTGAGGACCGCGTCGAGGTTGGTTCCGTTGGCGTTGATGTACTTGACTGCCTCCGTCCAGAACGTTCCTGCGCCCACCTCGGGCGGCATGAGGTCTGAGGCGTCGAAGCCAACGTACGATGCGCCATTCACGATCTTGGACGCGACATCCAGCTTGTAGAAGCCGGTGTACCACGCGGCGGGAGTCGTGTTGTTGGCGGAGATGGCGCTGCCCGTCTCGATCCACCGCTGGGTGCCCTGCGGAGTCGAGAGGAACTGGGCGAAGGCCTTGACCGCGGCCTCCTGGAGAGGGTCGGGACGAGTCTTGGCCAAAACTATGAGGGTGTCGGCCGAGCCCAGGGCAGCAGCGCCCTGGTCGGGGTTGATCGGTGGCAGGTAGAAGATGCCGATGTCCGTCCCGATCTCGTAGATGGTCTTGTAGGCCGGATTGTTCGGAAGATTTGCCCGAACATCAGGGAAGAAGTCGGGTCCGTACCACGTCGGGATCTTGTGCATCCAGCACTTCGGCGTAAAGCCGTCCCAAGTGTCCGAACCGCCAGTCGGGAACGCTCCATCGAAGGGCTGGGTCTGCGGCGTCTGCACGATTGCAGTGTTGCCGCCGAAGACGAAGTTCGGAGTAAACATGATCTCGGCCACCTTCTCGAAGGCCGCGCGGACTTCGGGAGAGTTGAACGGAAGTTCGTGGTTGATCCACTGGTTGTACTTCTCTGGCGTCTGGGTGCGGAGCATTACTTCCTCTACCCAGTCCGTGAACTGCCAGCCGGTGGCGGTGCCCGCCTCCATGCCCATGCACCACGGATTCCCCTTGCCGTCTGTAACGATCTTGTTCGACAGGGTGATCAGCTCGTCCCATGTCTTCGGGACCGCGTAGCCGGCAGCTGCAAATGGCTTGATCGGGTACCAAACGGTCGACTTGACGTCGGCCTTGTACGGGATCCCCCAGATGTGGTCGCCCTCGGAGATCAGCTCGATGGTCGCCGCGTGCTCGGTGCTCAACTTCTGAACGTCCATGAACGTCGCGACGTCTACGAGCTTGCCGTCGAGGCCGTAGGCCAGCACCGCGGGCGGCTGCGCCAGAACTGCCAGGTCGGGCGGCTGTCCGCCCTCGATCCGCAGCCGAAGCGTGGACTCGTGGCTCGAGCCGACGCTGTCGGTCTGGACTGTGATCCCGGTCTTCTTGGTGAAGTCCGCGATAGCGGCCGCGAAGTTGGCCCCCTCGCCGCCGATCCACTGCGTCTGGATCGAAACGGTCTTGCCCTTGTAGGTCACGCCATCAAGCGCTAGGTCAAGCTCGGCGTAGCCGGTCGGCACGGTCGGTAGAGCCGGTGGTCCCGCCGGGGTGGCTGGTGCCGCTGTCGGCGAACCCGTCGTGCTACAGGCCAACGCGACCATGACGGTGGCGACCATCATGGCCCACCGATTCTTGTTCCCCATGAATATTCCTCCTCCTTGCAGGTATCTCATTTGCCTGCTCTATAAGTGTCGCCCATTGGAGTGGGCTGGGTGAGTGCGATTTTCTAATCCTGTGAGCCTCCTTGCCTGATCTATCGGTCGCCCACCCCCTCTCGCGGCTGGGCGATGATCCGCTGGCGGGCAATGGCCGCCACTCCACGTGCGCCCGGTTCTAGGTCGGGTGGTAGCAACTCAAGGCTGGCGTCCGCGAACGCGGACTCGACCAGCGGTGACAGCCGGCGCTCGCGACCGAGCGCCTCGCGGATGGGCTTCATGAGCGCCTCGCCACTGGCAGCGACGCCGCCGCCGATGACGATGCGCTGGACGCCGAGCGTCAGCACCAGCCCGCGCACGGCGCGTGCGAGGTGCTCACCGACTTGATTTGTGATCTCCATCGCCAGCTCGTCGCCCGCGGACGCGGCTTCGAATACGTCTGCAGCGGTGGCATCGGCCGTCAGGCCAGTCTTTCGCCCATCGTTGACGGCACGCCGCGCGGCCCTGGCGATGGCGGGACCGGCGGCCACGGTCTCGAGGCATCCCTGCGAGCCGCACGGGCATTTCTGACCGCCGGGCTCGACGACGATATGGCCGACTTCGCCGGCGAGCCCCGATTCGCCGCGCAGCGGACGGCCGCCGAGGACGATGCCTGCGGCGATACCGGTACCAATGCTCAGGTAGCACATGTCCGCGCCGTCGTGCTCGCCACCGTCGCGGCGGTCGTAGACCCAGCTGGCTGCTGCCCGGGCGTCGTGCTCGACAAAGCACGGGATGCCCGTCTCAGCTTCGACGGTCGAGCCGAGATCGATGTCCGGGGCACCCAGGTTGACGGCCAGTTCAGCCGTGCCGCTGCGCGGTTCCACCTGGCCCGGGATCGCGACCCCGATCGCCGCGACGTCGTGGGTCCCGGTCGCGTCGTCGTTGGCTGCAAAGCCGGCGATCGCACGTCGTGCCAGGCCAACGATCTGCGCCGTGAGCGTCGCGGCGTCGGTAGCGACCACGTCATGGAACAGGACGTTGTCGGACGCGTCCGTGACCACGCACGCGGTCTTCGTGCCGCCGACGTCGATGCCGACCGTCAGGAAGCGCGGCGCGTGAGTGGCAGTCTCGCCAAGGGCCGGTTCGGAAATTGTGGAGAGGCTCATCGGGCGAGGCTCATCGGGTGAGGCTCATCGGGTGAGGCTCAGGCCCAGCTCGTGCGTCATCAGCAGCGCCGACGCGCCGAGCAGCACAACGTCGTCCTGCGCGGCGCCGAACTCGATGTTGGTGTTCTGGGCAAGAAGGGGTAGCGCGCTGGCCGTCGCTCGTCGGCGAATCGCTCCCAGCCACTCGTCGCCGAGCGCCACCGCCGGCCCGACGATGAGAATGTGATGGACGTTGAGCGTGCCGATCACCGCCGCGATCGCCAGGCCGAGCAGCGCGCCGGCATGTACGACGACGCTGTGGACGCGTGGATCACCGTCCCGCAGGGCCGCCACGAGGCTCGCCTCATCGGTCACTGCCGGCACCAGCTGCTGGGCGGCGGTGACCATCGCGCGCATGCTCGCGATCGTCTCCAGGCATCCGATCCGTCCGCATCGGCAGCGCACTCGACCGTCGCCGAAGATGGTGTGGCCGATCTCGCCTGCGCCTGATCCGTCGCCACCGAACAGCTGGCCGTTGAGGATGATGCCAGCGCCGATGCCGCGGCCGACGCGGATCACGACGAGATTTGCAAGCCGAGGCTCAAGCCCAAAGGTCAGCTCCGCCACCGCGGCCGTTTGACTGTCGTTGGCGACCACGACGGGTACGCCAAAGCGCTCCTCGATCATCTGGCCGAGGGGCAGGTTCTCCCACGCCAGGTTGACGGCCCAGCGCACGGTGCCTGTGCGGGAGTCGACGAGCCCCGGCGCGCCGACCCCAATACCCAGCAAAGGACTCTGGCCGTTACCGCCGATGAGCCCATCGATCAGCGCATAGACGAGCTCAATTGCCTGGTCTCCGTCGCGCCCATCGAGGGGCAGGCTGAGCGATCGGAGGATGTTCCCACGCAGATCGACGACCGCGCCGCTGAACGCCGATTCGCCCAGGTCGAGCCCGATCAAATGCCGGCCGTCGGCACGGACGCTGAGCATGATGGGTGCCTTCCCGCCAGTGGAGGGGCCGCGCCCGACTTCCGCGACAAGCGAGTCGGTGAGCAGGTCGGACACTAGCTCGGACACCGATGTACGGGTCAGGCCGGTGACGCGCGCAACCTCGGCCCGACTCACAGCGCTGCGGTCATATATCGCGCGCAGGACGAGCTGCTGGTTGAACGTGCGCGTCTGCTGATGCGTTGCTCGCTCAGGAAGAGTGGCCATTGTCCTCACTATGGCCGCGCCCGATTTGCCTACCTGGCCAGGCGCACTTTGCCAACACAGTTGACAAAGTGAGTTGTCGCACGGCGCTGCGCGCTTTGTCAAGTCAATTTACAAAGCCACCGGCGGCGTGTCCTGCAGGTCGTGCGACCATGCGCAGATGACCGAAATAACCGATCCCGTAGTCGAGCAATACGCAGTCGAGCACACCTCGCCCGAACCACCGCTGCTCCTCGAATTGGCGCAGGCAACCCGCGACTTTTCGAGCGCCCATCAGATGATGGTTGGCCGCCTGGAGGGGCGGTTCCTGAAGATGCTGGTCGCCGCCGTTGGAGCGCAGCGGGTGCTCGAGATCGGCACCTTCACCGGCTATTCGGCCCTTTCGATTGCCGAGGCCCTGGCTCCATCGGGGCGGCTGATCACGTGCGAGCTGGACGAGAGGCATGCTGAAATGGCGCGCCGATTCATCGCTCGTTCGCCCTATTCCGAGATGATCGAAGTTCGCGTCGGACCGGCGCTGGAGACGATCCGCTCGCTCGAGGGGACGTTCGACTTCGTGTTCATCGACGCCGACAAGCCCTCATACCTGGACTATTACGAGGCCGTCGTCCCCCGGCTCTCTACGGGCGGCTTGATTGCGGCCGACAACGTCTTCCAGGGCGGACGTGTGGTCGATCCCGCCGAACAGGGCGCCAACACGGTCGCCATCCGCCGCTTCAACGACCACGTGGCGGCCGACAAGCGGGTCGAGTGCGTGATGGTGCCCATCCGCGACGGGGTGACGCTAATCCGCCGTATCTGACGTCTTCTCGGCGTCGCGAGACGCCCGATTCACAGCCAACGTCCAGCCAGCCGACAGACTGGACCAAGCACGCCACTCCAGCATCGGTGGTGATCAGGCGACCCAACGCCCGATGCACAAGGAACACCAAATGCTGGAGGCATGACGTCATGAAACGTTTGATCTGGTTGCCCGTCGCTGGCTTCCTGCTCGTCGCCGGTGCGGCCGTAGCAGCAGCCGCACCCGGGCTGGCCGACACCGCAGAGTCCCTGCTTAACCAAGTAGGAGCCACCACGGCCTCCGGGTCGCCAGCGCTGTCCGACGGCTCAGACTCGAGAGGCCTTGCCGGCCGCGAAATCGGCGGCCCCGGTTCCCTGCTCGAAGAGGTGCTGGCCGACCTGGTAACCGCGGGCACGATTACCCAGGAGCAGTCAGACGCCATCGTCGGCGCGCTGACCACACGGGCCGAGGAGCGCCGCGCCGAATTCGAGGCACAGCGCGTTCAGATGCGGGAGATGTGGACCCAGATCAAGGGCTTCCTCGAGGACGGGGTGATCTCGGCCGACGAGATCGCGCAGCTTCCCGCTGACAACCCGTTCACGAACCTGAGCGACATCCTGGCCGACGGCCAGGTCACGCTCGAGGAACTGCAGTCGGTCGCTCCGTTCGGTGGCCACTTCTTCGACGGCCCCGGTCGCGGCCATCACGCCCCCCGCGACTCAGGCACGGAGCCCGAGCCCGACGCGAGCACAGCCCCGGAGGCAACCAGCTAAGGGCGCCAAGCGTCAGTTAACCCAAGCCAGTTACCAACTGACCGGAAGGCCCTCTCCCTCAACCTTCCGGTCAGACCCCTCCTTCCTTGGCCGGAGGCCCCTGACGCAGGGGCCTCCGGCTTTCATTCGTTGTGCATGTCCGGATCGTGTGGCCCATCACACGAGGGCAACTGCACTTGGCGGATGCTGGCCAGACCTCAACAGCCGCGTGAGCTCTCGGAACGTCAGCCGCGCCAGGCCGTTGAAGAGCCACGGACTCTCGCGGATCACCTGTCGGTTGTGCTTCGTATCGGCGACTAGAACGACTAAAGAGTCGACCGGGTCATCCCTCCGCTTCAACTCAATACGCCGCTCCATAGCCTGTGCGTCTCGGATCCGCATCTCCATCTCAAACCCGGTCCGTTTGTCGTGCCCGGTAACCAGCGCGTCCCATGCACGCTGCTCGTAAGGATGGCTGTCATTTCGAGGTAATAGGACCTCAAGCTTGTATGCCAGGGGTGCACGGACATGGACCAGGACCCGCCCGAGGCGCGCGCCGTGGGCAGCGTCCCGGAGCGAATTGGCTCCCGGATATGTGCGGACGGCCAGGTCAAGACCGAGAACGGCCGACACACGAGCGGCCGCAACAATTGAGAGGTTGCTCATCCTGCCGCGCTCGATCCGCAGGTAGGACGACCTGGAGATCCCCGCGGCATCGGCAACCGCCTGCTGGCTTAGTCCGATCGCTATTCGCTTGTCGCGAAACTCATCGGCGAGGCCAATGAGGGCGCGCTCACCGCGACGGCACCCTTCGTCGAATAGGCGTTGTACGGACGGCACACCGGCACGTTAAGCAGGGACGCTTATCGGTCAGTTGCCAGCGAAATATCGGCGAATTGTGTCCTGGCAGCGACAACTCGACTCGGAATCGGCTGAACCCACCGGAAATTCGTTCATCCATGTACGTGGGCAGGCACATTCCGACCCGATCACACCATGAATGTTCTGGCCTAGCCACATTCAGCTGGGATTCGCGCTCAGTGGTGTTCGTGCAGGAACATTCGCGCTCAGCACTAGGGTGCGCCGACCTCGACCGAAACGGTGCCCTAGGTGCGGGGGAGGGTCAGGGTGAAGGTTGCACCGCCGCCGGGGGTGTTGGAGTAGGCGATCGTGCCGCCATGGGCCAGGGCCACGGACGCCGCGATGGACAGGCCCAAACCGGCCCCGCCGCGGTCGCGCGACCGGCCCGTGTCGGCACGGTAGAAGCGATCGAAGATGTGCTCGACGTGGTCTGTGTCGACACCCGGTCCGTGGTCAGCCACGCTGAGCACCGAGACCCCGTCGCGCGCGGCCAGGGAAACGTCCACGGGCGAGTCCGCGGGCGTATGGACGCGCACGTTCGTGAAGAGGTTGCCGATCACCTGGCGAAGCCTGTCCTCGTCGCCGCGCACGACCACGCCCGCCTCGACGTCCGCCGTGACCGGCCGCTCCGGCTCCACGGCCCGCGCGTCGTTCAGCGCATCGTTGACCAGTTCGGTCAGGACGACCGGCTCCTGCCGGAGTGGCCGGCCCTGGTCCAGCCGCGCCAGCAGCAACAGGTCCTCGACCAGTGCCGCCATGCGCCGGCTCTCAGTGCCGATGCGCGCCATTGCCTGCTCGAGTGCCGCCTCCTCGGACAGCCCGCCGGCGCGGTAGAGCTCGGCGTACCCGCGCACCGCGGTCAACGGGGTTCGCAGCTCGTGCGACGCGTCGGCCACGAACTGGCGCAGCTGGGTCTCGCTGCGCTCCTTTGCAACCAGCGCCGCCCGCTGCGACTCGAACGCCGACTGGATCTGATCGAGCATCGCATCGAATGCCTGCCCAAGGCGGCCAACCTCTGAGCCGTCGTCCCGGACCCCGACGCGCGAGGAGAGGTCGCCGGCTGAGATCCTTTCCGCGGTCCCCGTCATCTGCTCCAGCGGTCGAAGCCCGCGCCGGATGATCAGCCAGGCCGCGACGAGCATGCCGGCAAGGACGATCAGGCCGACCACGAGCAGCGCGCGGACGAGCACGCCGATCGATTGCTCGACGCTGGTCATTGGTGCCCCGAGAACGGCAATGACCTCGGCTGGTCCGAGCCGGCCGCGCAGTGTGTATAGGCGGTATTCAAGTGAGCCGTCGACAGCCGGGCGCTCAACGATGTCGCCGATCGGCAACCCGCTGACGCCGGAAGCTGGCAGGGAGGGCAGGGCGTCGGGCGCATGCGGGAGGCCCGATGGCAGCGCGCGGACCTGGTCGCCCTCAGCGTCGTACACCAGCAGCGCGAACCTACGGCCGGTTGGATCGACTGGACCGGGGCCGGGGCCGAGCGTGAGATCGGACAGGCTCGCGCCGCGCAGGTCGCTGTCGAGCTGCTCGATCAACGAAGCGCGGGTCAGACCTACGACGAGGGCTCCCGTCACAAGCAGCGCTGCGGCCAGCAGAATGCCGAGCGACAGCAGCAGCCGCGCCCGCAGCGTCATCGGCTAGGTCGGGCGTCGATGGGTCAGGCGGCCTCGGCGCGAAGCGTGTACCCGAAGCCGCGGACCGTCCGGATCAGCTTGTCGTGGCCCGAGTCGAGCTTGCGCCGCAGGTAGCTGATGTACGTCTCGACGACGTTGTCGTCGCCGTTGAAGTCGTATTGCCAGACGTGATCGAGGATCTGCTGCTTGGAAAGTACGCGCTCGCCGTTGAGGAGGAGATAGCGCAGCAGTCGGAACTCGGTTGGTGAAAGCCGGACTTCCTCGCCGGCTCGCCAGACCTGGTGTCGGTCCTCGTCCATCTCGAGGTCGCGATAGC
>CAZXLP010000009.1:0-17601 GCA_964642085.1 uncultured Anaerolineaceae bacterium | reverse complement strand
GCGGGTTCGAATCCCGTCTCCCGCTCCACTCCCGTCTCCCGCTTTTCACGCTCGTTCGGCATGCGTCCGCCCTGGTCGACGAAATCGTTGTTGGCGGGCAACGAGACGGTGTCCCGTAGCAACGCTGATGACCCAAGGGTCGTAGACGGCACCCGGTACCTGAGGAAGACTCGGGCTCGCGTCAACGCGCGTTGGCGGGCCGATCAGAAGCTAGAGGTACATCTATGAGTAACAGGGCTCCCACTGAGCAGCCAGCGGCGCGGTCATCGTCGTCGACCGGTCGTCGCCTGGGCTTTGCCCTCGCGACCGCGCTCGTCTTGACCGCAATGGTCGTTCCGATGTTCACGAACGCGGCCAATCCGGCGGGCAACAACGGGACAGTTAAGCTCGATCGACTGGAGTTTGACACCCATCCGAACAACCAGCCCCACGTTGGCTGCACGTTCCAGGTCGACTGGTACGGGTTCGACGAAGGACTACTGTTGTTCTCCGACGTGACCTTCGAGGTCCATCCGCCGACCGGCAAGCCGGCAGTGCTTCTGACCGATGGTGTTTTCATCGGCGAAGACGACAACTCAGGGGGCGGAAGCGTCGCTGGGCTGGACGCCGAGAAGGAATACAACCTGGAAAGCGCTCTGGCTGGCTACGCGCCCCATCCCAACCAGGGCTGGCACGTCAAGCTGACGGTCCGCTCGGACGGCTCACAGGGCGCAAACACCAAGCACAAGGTCTTCTGGGTCGAGGGTTGCGGACCCATCAGTACGGACTTATAGCTGAACATCTCGTGGCATCCTGATGGCGGCAATTCGGCCGCGATCCGGGAGGCAACTCGAAGCAATGAACGACCGGCTCCGCGTATGCGGGGCCGGTCTTCTTTTTGGGCTTGATGCCGGTTGGGCTTGATGCCGGTTGGGCACGATGCAGGGACCGCGGGCTGGCTACGCTAGCGGCGTGACCGGGGAGACCCTTACCCGCTTCAGGCGCTGGTTCTGGCGGCCGCCCCGTCCGCACGGCGAAACCATCCCCGACCGGTCCGTCAGCTTCCTCGAGCTCTTCCACGATCTCGTCTACGTAGTCGTCGTCGCCCAGGCGACTCAACCCCTCGCCGAACAAATCTCTGTAGGCCGGCTCCTCGAGTTCACCGTGGTCTTCGCCTTGATCTGGATCGCCTGGGTCAACGGCGCCCTGTACCACGAGCTGCACGGTCGCGAGGATGGCCGTACCCGTACGTTCGTCTTCGTCCAGATGGGCATCGTCGCGCTTCTCGCGGTATTCACCGCCGATGCCACGGCGGCCAGCGGCCCGGCCTTCGCCCTGGTCTACGCTGGGTTCCTCGGCGTCATGACGTGGCTCTGGTTCACGGTCCGGCGTCAGGACCGTCAGGAACGACCCGAATTTCTTCCGTTCACGGGAGCCTACGTGTTGGGCGCGGGCGTGTCGGTGGCAGTGATCACTGGGAGCGCCTTCCTTTCCGCCGACCTGCGGCTCGTGGTCTGGGCGGGTTTTGCGATCGCCTGGATTGTGGGCATCCTGTTCGCTGGATGGCGCACCCGGGTTGGTCTGAAACTGGGCGTGATACCCACGGATTCGCTGGTCGAGCGCTTCGGGCTGTTCACGATCGTCGTCCTCGGCGAGGTGGTCTTCGGTGTTGTGACTGGCCTGTCCCTGGCGGAGCACGACGTGAAGACGATCTCCACTGGGATCCTCGCCTTGCTTCTCGGCTTCGGCTTCTGGTGGATGTACTTCGACGTCATCGGCCGACGGCTGCCGCGGACCGACGGCGTGTCCCTCGCGACCTGGCTGCTGAGCCACCTCCCGATCACCTTGTCCATCGCCGCGGGAGGTGCCGCGATGGTCAACCTGATCGCACATGCCCACGACACGAACACACCCGAGGCTACGGCGTGGTTGCTTTCAGGCGCCGTAGCAGTCGGCTTGTTGGCACAGATCCTCACCGCACGCACGCTCGTGGATGCCGAGCACCTGGCTGTCGTCTACCGGCCTCTCACGCTGGTCATGGCACTGGGAGCGATCGCCGCGCTGGAGGTCGGCTATTTGCGACCTGCGCCCTGGCTCCTCGCGTTGCTGCTCGTCGCGATCCTCTCCGTCATCTGGTTCTTCGCGGTCAACCGCTTCCTGCATGCCGATGCCTGGGGCGAGGAGCGCTCCCGCGCCGACGAGGGTGCTCAGCGGCCTCGGCGATAGAGGGCCAGCCCACTGCCGACAGTGACCAGGCCTGCGGCGGCCAGGATCAGGTAGGCGATCGGTTGAGCCGTGCCGGCAGCTATGTCCAAGAGGACGGCGACGACCGCGAGCCCGTTGAAGGTCAACGCCATCACCGTCGCGATCCGAGCCGTGACCCAACGGCGATCGAGCAGCACCAGGGCGCCCCCGACTCCGGCGCCGAGGGTCGCCGCGCCGCCCTGGCGATATATGAAGTCGTCCACCCCCGGGTAGCCAAGCAGCTGGCCGAATGAGGCGGCCGGACCGAGGGCCATGATCCCGAAGAACAGCGCGCTGACAGTCCCAATTGCAAAGAGCCCGACGACCCACGGTGCAAGTGGGTAGTCGTCGGTCGACGAGTGGGCTGGGCGGTCTGTCGGAGGTCGGCGCAGGTAATAGAGGCACGAAGCCGAGAACACCACCGACGCCAGCAGGATCACGTAGACGACGAGCTGAGCGTTTCCCCTGGCGATCGCGAGCGCGCAGGCCAGGATCGATGCCAGGTTGAAGGCCGCTGTCGCGGCGATCGGCACCCTCAAAGCGGGCCATGAAGCGCGATAGCCGATGGCCAGCCCAACTCCGTACCCAAACGTCGCCGCGCCCGCCAGGCGGTCCATGAGGAGGTCGGCGTCGGTGAAGCCGGTGAGGCTTGCGAACTGCGCCGGAAACAGGAACGGCGCAAGCCCGAAGAAGAAACCTGCCGCGATCAGCAGCAGCAGTAGCCACGAAAAGGCGCGGTTAGCGGTGGTCCCCTCCCCGCCGCCGATCATGACATACGAAGGGGGCGCAAACGATGCCCCTCAACCGCTCCTGCCGCGCGCGTCGACCGGCCAACGACCGACGATCTCGCCACTCCGCGTCGCGACGAAGCTGTCGAACAGGTCGATCACCGGGCAGACGTGGTTCGGGATGACTGCCACGACGTCGCCTATGTGTGGCGCGACCGCTCCCTCGGGCATCCGGACCTCGCCGTGGTAGTCGCTCAAGCGCTCGAGCACGCCCTCGGGATAGTCGGGCAGGAAGCCGTAGCCGTTCAGGTATGGAGGCAGGTCCTTGGTCAGCGACTTGGCGCCGGCGTTGATCACGAACTTGCCCGGCGCGGCGTCACTCACGACTGTCGCCGCGACTGCGATGGCCACGCCGTCCGGAGGACAGCTGCCCATGTGAACCTGGATCCGGTCGTTGATCAGGTAGGTCCCCGGGCGCACCTCGTTCACCGGGTACGTCGCCGAGCTCAGAGCCGTGGGTGTCGAGCCCGCGCTCAGGATCTGCGGCTCGATCCCCGCCGCTCGGAGCGACGCTGCCGCCGTGGCGATCGCCCCAACCTCGTCCGCGGCCGCTTCTGGAACAGCGTCGCGTCCCCTGTACGCGTGGCCGCCGTGGGTGAAGACACCGACCACCTCCAGGCCCATGTCTCGCACCTTCGCTGCCAGCTCCCCGGACGTGGCCGGGTCAACGCCCGTTCGGTGGTACTGCGGGTCGAGCTCGATCATGACCCGCAGCCGCCTCGACGAGCCGGACACAGCGGACGCGAGGCGCTCCGCACCGGCGAGAGAGTCCACTCCGACTGCAAATCGAAGGCCGTCGCGTTCATGAAGCGCTCTCACTCGGGCACCCTTCTGTCCGTCGGCCCACAGGGGATAGGCGAGAAGGATGTCCTCGATGCCGCCCTCGGCCATCACCTCCGCTTCGCCGAGGGTCCCGACGGTGACGCCGACGGCCCCGGCCTCGATCTGCATCCGCGCCAGCGCCACGCTCTTGTGCGTCTTCACGTGCGGGCGCAGCGAGATCCCGCGGGCGGCGACCGCGTCGGCCATCCGGCGCGCGTTGCGCTCAACGATGTCGAGATCGATCACCAGGCAGGGCGTGTCGAGATTGCTCGGAAGCCGCGGCGCGACGGGCAGGGGCTGGGAGACAGCGGTGGCCATCGGCCGGAGCCTACCAGCGGGGCGGCGCCAGTTGCCCCGTCTCCGTTTCTCAGGCCGAATTGGGGGTCTGGAACGTGGGCGGATCAGCACCGGCGGCTGTTGGGGTAGCCCTGTGGAATAGGCCCGGCAGGGGTCGCTTCAGAGAAGGCGAGAACGCGCCAACGTAGACGCCGGCGAGCACGAGGGCGCCGCCGGTGACGAGCGCCGGCGTGATCGGCTCGTTCAACAGAAGAGCCGCGGCCACGACCGCCACGAGGGGCATGAGCAGCTCCGAGTAGCTCGTCGCCGAGGCGGTCCAGCGCTCGATGACGATCAGGAACAGCGTGAAGACCACGACTGAGCCGATAACCACGAGGTAAGCCAGCCCGAGCAACGTGGAGACGCGCGTCGGCACGGCCAGTGACTCGCCTGTGGCGAGCGCAAGGGCAAACAGCAGCACAGTCCCGACGGCCATCGCAACTGCGTTGTTGCTGATCGGATGGCTGTGCGGAAAACGCTTGATCACGACGTTGGCGAGCGCGATCGAGAAGGCCGACCCGAGCAGCGCGATCAGCGCCGCGACCGGCACGTCTGACCCCAGGTGTTCGCTGAACACCACCGCCACGCCGCCGATGGCGATCAGCGAACCGACCGCTCCCTGGATGCGGAAACGCTCGATGCCCGCGGCCACGGCCAGAACCAACGTCAACAGTGGTATGAGCGCCAGCACCACCTGGGTCGTGCCTGCCGGTGCTTCGGTAAGCGCCCAATACACGAGCGCAAACGAGACACCGATGCGGAGCAGTCCGTAGAGCACGCTGCCGACCAGCGCCCACCCGCGGGGAAGCGGCAGGCGGCGGACGCTGACGATGGCCATGAAGACTGCCGAAGCCAGGGCGAAGCGCAGAGTTGCCGCCCAGAATGGTGCCAGCTCTTGATTGCCGATTCGGATGGCCGTCCCGTTGACCCCGCCGAGCACGACGATACCGAGAAACGCCAGCACCGTGGATCGCTGGACCGAAACGGCCATCTCGCGTCGATGCTACGGGGTTGGCCGGAGTGGCCTGAACACTAGACTGCGAAACCTGATTAGCCGCGCTGCGTCCTGTGGGCCGCACCCGTAAACCTCTCGCCGATCGGATATTCCACCCATGCTTACCTGTGCAGGTGAACCGCGGTTATCGACCTGCAGTCGCGCCGAAACAACCATGGCTACCTGCCCAGGGGCCCGATTCGAGTCATGGGAGGAATATTCGGTGCGATAGCTGCTCGCGGAACGCTCGATCGGGCGCGCTGTCGACTGCACTACTGCATGGCTAAGCATGCAAGGCATAACGGCCTGTGTAGCGGCGCCAGCGGTTTCGAGCCGGGGTCAGCCCTCGGCGAGGACGATGATCTTGTCGTCGTCCGTGAAGGTCACGTCCCGGGCCTTGTCGGGGTTGATCACGACGCCGTAGGACTTCGCGGGTTGGTCGGCCTCGGCGAGCACTCGGTACCCAAAGCAGACCTGGCCGCGCCGGCGCGCCGACTCGACGACCGTGTAGAAGTCGACCGGTTCGTTCAATCGGACGTAGTCACCGGCGGCCTTCAGGTACACCTCCGAGCCTTCCTCATCGAACAAGTCGTCGAACACGGCGCGCAGCGCCGGGTTCTCGGCCAGCTGTGACATGGTCAGGCTGACCAGCTTGCCGCTGACGATGAAGTCGTCGGCGCGCGTCACATGCGCCAGGGCGCGGTTGCGGACATCGAGCATCTCGCTCACGATCGTGAAGCTTTCGCCGCGTTGCGCCTCGATGTCGCGCAAGTGGAGCAACGTCACGAGGGTGTGCGCGTCCGCGCGCTGCTCGTCGAGCGTGTCCGAGTACGACATCACGACGACGTGCTCGTAGCCCTCGGCGGTGACGGCGTTGAGCACGGCGCGATCGGTCGTTTCGGCCGCTCGGAAGCTGAGCTCCAGCCGCTGGAGCCGCCTGCCGACGGCCTCGACCTGGTCGGCCACGCCGACACCCTCGGCGATGACGAGGACCTGCGACCCGGCGCTGACATACCGGTCGAGCTCGACCAGCAATTGGGGTGTGCGCGAGTTCCAGCCGAGCACCAACGTGCGCTCGATGCCCGCCTGGACTCCGATACCAATGACGATCTGCTCGTCGCGCGGCGTTCCAGCAGGCGGATCGGTCCGCACGATCTTGTCGTCGTCCTCGGCGATGAAGATCAGCCGGTCACCGGCCGCGATGACCCGCTCCATGGAAGGGTTCAGGTGCGGCTGCTCGCCGACGGGCACGATCCCGATCAGGCTGGCGGCCTTGTAGACCGTCAGCGCCTCCCCGAATTGGCGGCCGACGAGCGACGGCTCCTCGAAGAAATAGATCTCGTCGCCGCCGAAATCGAGCAGCTCCATGTACACGATCGATAGCCCCGGCTGGCGGCAGGTCTGCGCCGCGATGCGCCCGATCAGCTCGCCACCGAGCACCAGCTGCGCCTCGCCCTTGCTGGCCAGCCGTGCCACGTCGACGTTGCGTGAGTCGCGGATCTCGGTCACGACGTGGTATGGCTCGGGCCGCCGGCTGGGGTCGTTGGTGATCGCCAGCAGCGTCTTGATGACGTCCGTGTCCGGGTCATCCGCCTCGGGTGAGAGGACGATTATTGAACGGGATGTCTGGAGGCTGGCCAGGGCCAGGTCGTCGAGGTCGATCGGGCTGCCGCTGCGGCAGACGACGCGCGTCGTCAGGGTGTTGGGCAGCCGCCGGCGGATCTCGGTCTCCATCTCGACCTTGTCGCGGTCGGCCAGCACGACGATGCGCTGGCGGCGCTTGTTGGCATTGGCCAGGACGATCTCGCTGATGATGTCGAAGACCTGTGGCGACCAGCCGAGGATGACCGTGTGGTTGTCCTCGAGGACGATGGAGCGACCCTTGCGCAGCTCGTCCAGCTTGCCCTGGATGCCGGTGCTGATCACGCCGATGAGCGTGCTGATGACGAAGATGCCGCCGAGCGTGACGGTTAGCATCGCCAGCACGAACGGCACGCTCCCGGCGTCCTGGCCCATCGTCCCCGGATCGAGGGTTCGGAGGAGGCTGCGCCAGAGCAGCTCGGCGGTGTCGATCCCCTCGGTCGTCGCACTGGCGCGGAGGGTGCCCGAAACGAGAACGACCACCGAGACCACGACGATGACCAGCAACGACAGCACGAAGAGGCCACCGATCAACGCGACCGTGCCGCGCGACATGTAGTTGTCGAACGCGTAACGCAGGCGCGCGGACATCGAGTGACGCTTCTTGGTCAAGGCGATCCGAGTTTACCGAGCCGCGGCGCCGCTGAACGGCGCCACAATACGGTTCGTGGAGGGACTGACCGCCGTTTCGTGGGGCCGCGACCGCATCGACCTGTTCTGGGTCGGCGCGGAGCGCGAGCTGATGCATCGCTGGTGGGACGGGGCCGCCTGGTCAGAGGACGAATCACTGGGTGGCACGCTTGCCTCCGCGCCGACCGTCACGTCCTGGGCCGCGAACGAGATGGAGGTTTTCGCGATCTTCCCCGACGGTGAGCTCTGGAACCGTTATTGGGACGGCGCCGAGTGGCACGACTGGCACACCCTCGGCGGTGAGCTGACCGGCCAGCCGGCCTGTTCCAGCTGGGGCGCCGACAGGCTCGACGTGTTCGCGCCTGGCCGAGATGGTGGGTTGTGGCACCGCTGGTGGAACGGCAACGAGTGGGTGCCCTGGCAGCAGGGGCCGACAGGGTCGACGCCGTAGATATACTGCCCGGCGTGCAACCCAGCCGGCCGAAGATGGCTACCGTTGTCCTCGCCGTTGCGCTGATGGTGGTCGGGATAGCGCTGATCTTTTTCCAGGGCCAGGCGGTCGAACTCGTGCGCGGCCTTCCGCTCCCGAACGACATCGCGCGCCAGATCGTTGCGTTGATGACCGAGAAACTGGTCGCCTATGCTGCCCTCGCCGCGTCGCCGATCCTGCTGATCATCGGCTCCCTGCTGCCCAACATCTGATGCGTCAGCAAGCGCCGCGCGGGATCACGATCGCCGTTGCCGCCGTACTCGTGGTCGTCGGGATCATCGGTACGTTTCTTGCGCTCATCCCCGCAGTCGCCGGCATCTCCGGTGAGACGATCGGCGTCGTCGCCTACATCGCCGCGACCGTGGTGATGCTCGCCGGGATCTTCATCCGCGGCCTCTAGCCTGGCGAGGGCGTCCTAGTCGAAGAGGGTCAGGGCGGGCTCGGACTCAGTCGGCGCGATCAGCAGCTCCGGCCCCTCATTGTTCGCGTTGTTCACGAGCGGCGAAGCCGCGTCAAGCCGAAGCATGTCGTTCGCCGCCGGGTGCAGTAGGTCGCTCAGCAGCCCGGGGTCGCCGATCATCGGGTCGAGCCAGAGCGGCCATTCATCATCGGCGAGGATCGCCGGCATGCGGTTGTGCAGCTCCGTCACGGTGGCGTTCGCCGTGGTGGTCACTACCGCCGCCGAAAGGAGCCACTCCCCGGTGGACGGATCGCGCCACGGCGCCCACAGGCCGGCGAACGCGAGCGGCCGGTCGTCGCGCGCATGGATCAGGAAGGGCTTCTTGTGTTTGCCCTCGCGGCGCCACTCGTAGAAACCGTCGGCCGGAATCAGGCAGCGGCGACGCAGGAACGACGGTCTGAAAGCCGAGCTCGTCGCAACTGTCTCCGCCCGCGCGTTGATCATTCGCGCCCCGGCCGCCGGAGAGTCCGCCCATGACGGGACCAGGCCCCACCGATGGAGCTCCACGAAGCGGCCCTCGTCGCGCTGGAGCACGACTGTCACGGGCTGCGTTGGAGCAACGTTGTAGCGCGGACCGAGCTCGTCGAACGCGGATGGGTCGCCGATCTCGGCATCGAAGATGCGGGCAAGCTCGGACGGGTTGGTTCGCATCGTCATCCTGCCGCACACGGCCCGATCGTAAACGCCTTGGCTCCGCAGGGACCGGCGACACTAGGCAGGTGGAAGCTCGCGACCTCGCGCGCTACTGGCCGCTCGATCCGGACGTGACCTTCCTGAGCCACGGCACGTACGGAGCGTGCCCGTGGCCGGTGCTCCACGCGCAGTCGGAGTGGCGCGTGCGGATGGAGCGCCACCCTGTCCATTTCCTGTTCAGGGAGCTCGAAGGCCATCTCGACCTGGCCCGCGCGCGCCTCGGCGAGTTCCTGCACGCCGATCCCGACGACCTCTGTTTCGTCCCCAACGCGACGACGGGCGTCAACACAGTTCTGCGCTCACTAGAGCTGCAGCCCGGTGACGAGATCCTGACCACCGATCACGACTACAACGCCTGCCACAACGCGATCCGGGCCACGACGGCGCGCGCCGGCGGGCGAGCCGTCATCGCCAACATCCCGTTTCCTGTCGCGTCGGACGACGATGTGGTGGAGGCCGTCCTGGAGCGCGCCGGGCCGCGCACCCGCCTGGCCGTCATCAGCCACGTGACCAGCCCCACGGCCTTGATTTTCCCGATCGAGCGCATCGTGACCGAGCTCGCCTCGCGCGGAATCGACACGCTCGTGGACGGCGCCCACGCGCCGGGCATGGTCCCGCTCGACGTCGACCGGCTCGGCGCGGCGTACTACGCGGGCAACGCCCACAAGTGGCTGTGCGCGCCGAAGGGCTGTGGCTTTCTCCACGTACGTCGCGACCGGCAGGAACAGGTGCATCCGCTGGTCGTTTCGCACGGCGCGAACTCCGTGCGCACCGAGCGGTCTCGCTTCCGGCTGGAATTCGACTGGCTGGGCACGCTCGATCCCACACCGTTCCTGTCAATTCCGGCCGCGCTCGAGTTCATGGCGGCGCTCGTTCCCAACGGTTGGGCGGAGGTCATGGAGATCAATCGGCAGACCGCGCTGGTCGGTCGCCAGAAGCTCCGCGAGGCGATCAAGCAGGCTCCGCTGGCGCCTGACTCGATGATGGGCTCCATGGCGGTAATCGAGCTCCCGCCTGATATGCCGCCAGCTGTGCTCCCGGTGCCCGATGACGCGCCTCAGGGCTCGACCTGGCCGCTGGACCCGCTCCGGCCGCACCTGCTCCAGGCACATGCCATCGAGGTCCCCGTTTACGCCTGGCCACATACGCCTACGCTCGATGGAGGGCGGCGCCGGCTGCTGCGCATTTCCGCCCAGCTCTACAACCAGCCTGCCGAGTACGAGCGCCTCGCCGCGGTGCTGCGTGAGCTGCGAAGCACAGGTTGATATCACCCGCTGCGCGTCTGTAAGCGGGGTGAAACGGCGCTCTTCGGCCAGAACGCTGACAATTGCCGCCCATAAAGGAGCGATGTGACCGAAGCATTCAGCGATCACCAGTGGCAACGGCTCGTCGAGGCGGGCCCGCAGATTGCGCTCGCCGTGGCGGCCTCCGGAGGCTCACCCAAGCAGTCGGTGCAGGAACTGGACGCCTTCCTTCGGATGGTCGACCACGCAGCCGATGAATCGGACGGCGGAGGCCTCGTCGCTCGCTTGGCGGTCGACATGCGCGCAAAGCTCGCCTCCGGGATGCTCAGCGGCAACCAGGAGGAAGCGATACCAGATGGTATCCACGCGGCGCGCGAGGCGGGAGCAACCCTCGCGGTCCACGCCGACGAGCAGGAGGCACGTGCCCTGCGCCAGTGGCTGCTGGGCGTTGCCTACACCGTGGCCAGTGCAGCGCGAGACGGGGGCGTGCTCGGCCTCGGCGGCCGGGACGTAAGCGAAGTGGAGAAGGAGACGATGGACGCGATCGCCGATGGCCTGGGGTCGACGATGGACTCGGATGCCGAGGCGGACGCAGCGGCCGCCGAAACAAGCGCCGCCAATGACGAAGTGTCCGGAGCGTCAAGCGGGGCCGGTATCGGCCCGGACGGACAGCCGATCGGGCCGGACAACATCCGTGAAGGCCGAGTCCGTGGGACCATGGGCGGGCCGAATCAAACCCAGGGAGAAGGCCAGGGCGGCTGATCCCGGAGTCCATGTGAACAAACCAAGAGCCGCGGTCAACAAAAAGGAGGTCTCCGTGCGACGCATGTCGTTTCTGATCGTTTCCGCAGCAACGTTGGTGCTGGCGGCTGCTTGTAGCACCGGCGCACCTGCAACCCTGGCGCCGGGCGCCACACGCGCTCCAGGCGCGACCCAACCGCCAGTCGCGGTCGGCAACCAATGTGCGGGCACGCCGACGATCAATCCCGCCGGCAGCCCACAGCCTGTGATCCCGGGCGACCCGGACCTCGAGGCGATTTTCCCGAGCGAGATCGCTGGTGAGCCGGTCGAGAACGTTGAGTCGATCCGATACGTGGCCTACCTGTGCTTCTCCCAGGGTCAGTCGGCCGTCGATCAGATCGTGGCCAACACGGGAGGCATCGATCCCAACTTCGCCTACGCGTCCGCTGACGCGACCGTCGAGGGCGAGATGGTGGACATCATCGCGTTCCGGACACCTGGGGCGGACGCCGGCTTGATGATCCAGAACTTCGGGATGCTGATCCTCGTCCTGGGTGGCGATCCCGCGGACAACCAGGGCACCATGGCGAGCGCCAATATCGGTGGGAAGAATGTAACCGTCCGGACTGACGCCGACGGCGACATTAGCTACCTGTATCCGCGCGGCGACGTTCTGTTCGGTTTCTTCAATGCTTCGGAATCGCAGGCGGCCACAATCCTCGCGGCGCTTCCTTGATGACCTTGCGACGTCATGCGTACGGAGGGCTTGCATGGTCGTTGATCCTCTTGTTGGCCGCATGTAGCGGCGCGCCCACCGCGACTCAGGTGCCCGGCGGCGCGACAGCCGCTCCAATAGGTGCGACAAGCGCGCCTGGCCCCACCCAGGCTGGCGGAGGCGTGCCGGTGGGCACCGCCTGTGCCGGAATCCCGACCATGGACCCGCTCCACCCGGCCGTGCCGAGCTTTGGCCTCGACGTAGAACTCGCGGCCCGCTTCCCACAAGAGATCGACGGGTTGCCGGTCACCGATCTGAATACCGTCCGCTGGGTCGACTATCTGTGCATGCTCGGCGGCGGCCAGGCGGCTGTAGACCTCTACGTCGCCAACCTGCCTCCGAGTCTCAACTCCACCACCTTCATGCACGGATACGCCGATGCGGTGGTTGAAGGTGACCAAGTCGATCTGGCCGCCTATCGCACGCCAGGCCAAGACGCGAACTTGATGATTCAGTCGTTCGCCCAGCTGGCGCACGCGCTCTTCGGCACGGATTTGCAGGTAACCGCGTCCACCGCCACGATCGGTGGCAAGAACGTCTCGGTATTGACCGACGAGGATGGTGGCGTGGGTTACGGGTACGTGTCAGGCGACACCCTGTTTATCGTCAGCAGCGTGACTGACTCACAGGCAGCCAAGATCTTCGCGGCGTTCCCGTAGCGGAGGAAGGTACCGTGCGACCTCAGTTTTTATTGGGGCTCGGCTGCTCGGTCCTATTGCTTGTGGTCGCAGCATGCGGCGCCGGAGTGCCCACAACCCCAACGCCCAGAACCTCGAATGCCCCGGTCACCACCCCGTCGCCGGGTCCAACCACCCCCGCAAGCGGCCCGACCGTCGCACCGCCGACTCAGGCCGGCAGCCCGCCACTGACCGGCTCGTGCACCGGCGGACCGTCCATCGATCCGAGCAACTTGCCGCCCGATGCCGAGCTCGCCGCACGCTTCCCGCAGCAGATTGATGGCCAGCCGGTAACTGGCGTCGAGACCTTCCATTGGACGGATTTCGCCTGTGCGACCGGCGGCCAGGCGGCGATCGATGAGTGGAAGGACAAGATACCGGTGCGTTTTCACGGCATCATCGACGGGCTCAGCTACGGCTCTGCGGACGTCACCGTCGACGGCGAGAGCGTGGAGATCACCGCCTTCCGGGCCGCCGGTCACGACGGCAGCTTCCTGTCGGTGCTCTACGGCGAGCTATACCAGATGGTCCGCGGCGAGATTCCCAGCGGCTACTCGGGCTCGACCAGCTACTTGACCCTTGGCGGCAAGGAAGTCTTCGTCGTGACCGACGACGAAGGCGGGGTCGCGTATCACTACCAGTCCGGTGACGTTCTTTTCGTTGTCAACGACGTGACTGAGTCACAGGCCGGCAAGATCTTCGCCGCTCTTCCCTGACGGTCGGACAACCGCGGTCTGCTCCCGCTCCGGATCGCGGACTCCGGGGACGAACAGCAGCACGCCCATGAGGACGGCGCCGAGGAGGGCCGCCCCGACCATCGTGTTGGCCGCCCCGAACGCCTCGGCGGCGGGACCCGTCAAGGCGAACGAAACCGGAACGAGACCGGTTGAGACGAGCCAGTCGACGCTCGTCACCCGGCCGAGCAGCTTGCGCGGCACAAGGGTCTGAAGCAGCGTCGTCCAGATCACCTGGCCCAGCTGAAACAGCGCGTGGGTGATGAAGCTGGCCACCAGGGCGTGCCATAGGTCGGTCATCAGGCCGTAGATCGCCATGAGCGCCACGCCCAGCGACCAGGACGCGTACATGATCGTGATCCGTTTTCGGGGTAGCCCGAACTGGCCGATCGCGACGCCCGTCAGGATCGCCCCGATGCCGCCGACAGCAAAGAGCAAGCCCAGCGATTCGGGGCCAAGCTGGAGCCGGTTCTTCACCAGGAAGGGAACGAGCGTCTCGACCGGGCCGAAGAACACCAGCAGGCTCAGCATTGCCGAGACGAGCGTCGCCCAAATCCAGGGCGTGCGGCGCACGAAGGCCAGCCCTTCGCGTACCTGGAGAATGGTCTGCCGTACGCCGTGCCCGCCCTCCTCGATGTGCATCGGGCGCGGGTGGATCGCCGCGATGGCGATTGCCGAGACGATGAAGCTCGCCCCGTCCACGACGAACGCGGCACCCGATCCGACCGCCGCGACCACGAAACCGGCGAGCGCCGGGCCAACGAGGCGGACCATCAGCGGGCGCATGGTTCCGAGCAGCGCATTGGCCTGGGGCAGGTCTTCGTCCGGCACGAGATCGGGAACGATTGCGGTCGATGCGGGGTTGAAGAACGCATCGCCAAGGCCGACGAAAGCGATGAGCACGGCGATATGCCAGATCTCGAGCACTCCGGCCATGGAGAGAAAACCCATCGCTCCGATTGCCAGCGCGCGGATGATGTCGGCTCCGATCATCAGCCAGCGGCGGTCGTAGCGGTCGGCCAGCGCCCCGCCGATGAGCAGGAAGATGACCGATGGGAGCGTCCATGCCACCCACACGACCGACAACGCGGTGGGAACGTTGCTGATCTCGTAGACCTGCCAGGCGAGCGCGAGGAAGAAGAATCCGTCGCCGAGCAACGACACCGTGCTGCCACCGGTGAGCAGCGCGAAGTCGCGATTGCGCAGCGGCTGAAGGATCTTGGCGCGTGCCAGCGGACCGAGGATTCTCACTGATTCCCGCGGTCAGATCGCTTATAACCTTGCCCGATGCGCGCCGAATCAGCCGCCACAGCCGCGACAGACATCCAGGCGATGACTCCGGACGAGCGGCGCGATGCATTCGAGGTGCTCGAAAGCGAGTACCGCACGCTGATGGCCGCCTTGACGGCCGCCTGGTCCGCCTCGCTTACGCGGACGACGATCTTCCTCGGCGTGGTGTCGGCGGCCGGCGTCGCCCTCGGCTTCGCGGCGCATGCCGGTATCGGCAGCAGTTCGTTCACGACGATCGCTCTGCTCGTCTTGCCACTCCTGATGTTCCTGGGCGGGGCCACGTTCATCCGGCTCGTGCAGATTCAGCGCGAGGCGGTCGTCTACTCGCTCGGCATGAACCGAATCCGGTACTTCTTCCAGACGTTCGCGCCCAAGTCACGGCCGTACTTTGTCTTGACCGCGCATGATGACGCGTTCGCTCTCTATTCGAGCGTCGGCACCGGCATGAGCCGACGGCCTCCACGGATCCGCCTGCTCTACCTGGTCGTGCAGACGCAGGGAATCGTAGGTGTGATCACGGCTGTCGTCGCGGCACTGTTCTGCGTGTTCGCCACGGCGTCCATCGGTTTCCCGGGATGGATCACAGGCGCTGCGGCGTTCGTGGCGACGCTGGTGATCTTGTTCAGCTACTGGCAGCTGTCGCTGAGTGCACTGTTCCGGTCGCTTCGGCCGATCAACCCGACGCCTCAGGCTGAGACCGACGCGCCCATCTGAGATGGATTAGCTCGGGCGCAGACCCGGAGTGCCGATGCCGTCGTTGTACAGTCGCCGGCATGGACGACGGAGGGCATCCCTGGGGCCTCTACGACCTGCGCATCTGGACCGAGCGCCTCGAGTTGCGGCTGCCCTCGGAGGAGGAGCTCGTCGAGCTCCTTGGCCTGGCCAAGTCCGGTATCCACGACCCGAACGAGATGCCGTTTGGCTTCGCGTGGACCGATCAGCCGAGTCCGCAGTTCGAGCGGAGCTTCATTCAGTACCACTGGAGCACGCGGGCGACCTGGTCAGCCGAAGCTTGGAATCTCGACCTGGGCGTGTGGTTCGAAGGCCGTCTGGTTGGCAACCAGAGCATCGGCGCCAAGCAGTTCGGGCTGATTCGAACCGTCGACACGGGCTCGTGGCTGACGCGCGAGTTCCAGGGGCAGGGGATCGGCAAGGAGATGCGCTCGGCCGTGCTCGGCTTTGCGTTCGACCACCTTGGCGCGTTGTGGGCAACCAGCGGCGCCTTCACGGACAACCCCGCGTCGGCCGCAGTGTCGCGCTCGCTCGGATACGAGGAAAACGGCATCGACGTGCTCGCGCCGCGCGGCGAGGCCCGGGAGCTCGTGCGGTTCCGTATCAGCGCCGATCAATGGCATGAGCGCGACCGGCCGCACGTCGAGGTCGCCGGGCTGGAGCGCTGCTATGACATGTTCGGCGCGGATTAGGCATGAGATTCGCACGGCCGGTGCTCGTCGCCTTCCTCGTGCTTCTGTTCGCCGTGACGCCCCTTAGCGCCCACCTGTCAGGCGGCACATTCGAGACGTGGCTCCCGGGTTACTACTCAGCTACGTACGACCGACCGCGGTACCGAGTCGTTCTGTTTGACGGCACGGGGCTCGTGCGAGCGGTGTCCCCGGGCGAGTCGGCCCAGAGCTCACCGACTGTCCTCGTCGCCAGCTGGTTTTCGTGCGGCAACTCCGTGCTCCGATTCGGTCGAACACCGACTGGTCTGGTCTTAAAGGACGAAACCGTTGAGCTTTCGTGTGGCATTTCGGGTGCGCTCTCCCACTCTGCCGCCATACATCTCTGGACGCCCGTCGACGCGTCGACCGTCCAGGTCGAGCGGGCCGAGCTGAAATGAGGGCAGTCGGCCGCGCTCTCGCAGCGGCGACCATCGCCCTGCCTGTCCTTGCCAGGAAAGTGGTCGCGGTAGTCTCACGGCACGGGCGACCGGTCGCAGTTGAGTACGTTCGCGTGATCATGTTGAGGGTGGTCGAAACTCTGTGACACGCTAGGTGTCACAACCATGTCCGACTCTTCGGGCATGGAAGGCACGCGACCGTCAATCGAGTTCACCCTTCGGCCGGAGGGCGGCCAGAGCGCCGTGAGCGTTCGGCTGCGCCGGCTTGCCCACGGATGGGTGGCGGAGGTTGGTGGCACGCTGTCCAACATCGGTCTCGGTGGGTCGGCCCGTCAAGCTTTGACGGCCGGCCTCCAGCCGTTCGGAGAATCGGCCATCCGTGCCCTGATGGCCGACCTGGGATTGCTCGAGCCGAGCATGGCCGTCCTCGCCATCGAGGCCGAGTCGCGCCCGGCTTGAGTCGCCCAGAGGGTCATTGACGGTTTCGGGCCGAATTCCGATAATGTAGGTCGGGATTAAAACCGCGCTCGCCGAGGCTGGTCCCCCGATCGGAGAACTAATGACCCTCACTCAGCGGCAGCAGGTCGACAACGACCGCTCACGCTTCGACTTCAAGGACGAGATCGTCTACCTGACCGAGACCAAGCGCGGGCTGACCCGAGCGACGGTCGAAGAGATCAGCGCGCTCAAGGATGAACCGGCGTGGATGCTCGAGTTCAGGCTGCGCGCTTACGAGCATTTCCTGAAGCGGCCGATGCCGGTCTGGACGGACGGGCTCGATCGGATCGACTTCGACAAGATCATCTACTACCGCAAGCCGTCAGAGCGGGAAGAGAAGTCGTGGGACGACGTCCCTGAACAGATCAAGGAAACGTTCGAGCGCCTCGGGATCCCCGAGGCTGAACGCAAGTTCCTGTCCGGAGTCGGCGCGCAGTACGACAGCGAAGTCGTGTACCACTCGGTCAAGGAAGAGCTCTCCAAGATCGGCGTCGTGTTCATGGGCACCGACCAGGCGCTCAAGGAATACCCGGAGATCTTCAAGCAGCACTTCGGCACGATCGTCCCGCCCGAGGACAACAAGTTCGCGGCGCTCAACGCGGCGGTGTGGTCCGGCGGCTCGTTCGTGTACGTGCCCAAGGGCGTCGAGGTCCCGCTCCCGCTGCAGGCCTACTTCCGGATCAACGGCGAGAACACCGGCCAGTTCGAGCGGACGCTGATCGTCG
>CAZXLP010000008.1:0-17765 GCA_964642085.1 uncultured Anaerolineaceae bacterium | reverse complement strand
GACGGCAGTCAGATCGTCGACTGGCGGCGCGAGGCCATGGAGCGACTCGCCGGCCCCCTTGCCGAGGCGCATGCGGAGATTGCCCCGGACGAGGATGCGCTCGAGCTCACCTATCTATCAAACGTCCTGCGCGGCGAGGACGAATCCACTACCGAGGCTCTGCGCCGCCGTTTGAGGGAGACAGCCGAGAAGGAGCAATGGAACGGCCAGACGCTCGTTGGTCCCCATCGCGACGACGTCTCGTTCGTGACTGGCGGCCGCGACCTGTCCGGGTTCGCATCGCGAGGCCAGCAGCGCACCGCGATCCTGGCCTTCAAGCTCGCCACGCTCGAGGTGCTGCGCGAGGCGCACGAGCGGCCGCCGCTGCTCCTGCTCGACGACGTGTTCAGCGAGCTCGACCCCCAGCGACGAGCCCACCTGGTAAGGCGGATCGGGGAACTTCCCCAAGCGTTCGTGACCACGACCACGACCGACGATCTGGACCCCGCCCTGGTGGCCGCCGCGACGGTCTGGCAGGTGACGCCCGGCGCGCTCGAGCGGGTGTCGCGGGTTTAGATGAACCAGCGTCGGCCGATGCGACGAGTCGGCGATGTCCTGTCCACGGTCGCAGCAGAGCTGGGCATTGACGGTGAGCTGCGTTTCGCTCGCCAGATGGCAGCCTGGCAGCGGATCGTCGAGGAGCGCGTTCCGGCGGCCAGCGGTGCGTCGAGCCTGCTCTCGCTCCAACCGCCGGCGCTCGTGGTCAGCGCCGCAAGCCCGATCGTCGCGCAGGAGTTGCGCCTGCGCCAGGCCGACCTCCTGGCTGCGTTCGCGCAGGCGCCTGACGGACAGAAGCTGATTGAACTGCGTGTCGTCGTGCGTCCCGTGGGCGGAGCGGAATCGGGCTACCGCCGCTAGCCCAAGCCGCGCGCCGCCTATCCCGCGGCCCACGCTAGACTCGGCACCCTATGTCTTCCCGGCTCGCGCTCAAGTATGGGTTGGTCTCCGAAGAGGACCGGCTCTCCAACTCGTCGGACGCGGTCCTGGTCACCGAGCCCACCACCGGCTCGAAGGCGCGTACGAAGGGCAGCCTGTACCTCGTCGTCACGTCGCGCACGCTAGGGGGCCGCACCCGAGACGCGTGTCGCCTGGTCGCCGACACGATCCGGCGCGAGTATTACTACGACGAATCGGCCGGCATCGCCATCGTCCTTGAGAAAGCGATCCGCGCCGCAAACCGTCGATTGCGTCACTCGCGTGAGGGCGGCGGCATCAACCAGGGCACGCTCGGCGTGGCTGTCACGGTAGTGCGCGGCAATGAGCTGTACGTGGCGACCTGCGGAGATGCCGACAGCTACCTGATCCGCGCCGCGCGCCTGTTGATGCCCGAGACCACCTCGGGCGAGGGGCTGCCGGCACCGGACAGCGTGAAGATCGATGTCTGGCGGGGCGACTTCGCGGTCGGCGATTCGCTCGTTCTGTGCTCGCGCAACCTGGTCGAGGTGGTGGGCACAGAAGAGCTGAAGAACGCCGTCGTGACGCTCCATCCGCAGTCGGCCGTCGAGCATCTTCACCACCTGTTTGTCGCCGCCGGCGGCGATGGCTCCGACGCCGTATTGACCATCGAAGCTACCGAGGTGGCGCTCAACCGGGTCGAGCACAAGCTCGTCCCGGTCAGTCCGTCGGAGCCGCTGGCCGGCGCCCCGATCACCTCACCGATTCCACTCGCCGATCAGATCTCGGGCGCCGCGACGGCCATCCAGGACCGCGCGGCGGCGGCGCGCCTTGCCATCCGCGACGGCATCGCGCGCACTGTCGGTGGAGTTCTTGACCTTATGCCTCGCCGGGGTACGTCGTACAAGCGCATCGGCGGGACCGCGGCGACCAAGCGTGAGACTCAGCGCCGGGCGGCGATCGCCGTACTCGCGTTCATCGGCGTCGTGGCCGTGCTCGGCGTTGCCCTCTTTGCCTGGAACCCGCTCCGCCAAGAGGCGCCGATCTCGAATGTGACCGAGGGCGAGGCCGCGTTCGCCGACGCGCGGCAGAAGGCGGACCGTGTCTTTGGCACTGCCGACCTCGTCCATTCCGACCCTGCTCAGGCGGAGCAGCTCTTGCAGGACGCGTGGGCGGCGCTCGGGCGTGCCCAATCGTCGGGCGTCGTGAACCAGGGCTCGATCGACCAACAGCGGGCGCGTGTCGCGGTCGGGTTGGACGAGCTCTACGGAACCATCCGCGTGGCGCCCTCCGCCATCTATGCGGGTCAGGCAGGTGCGCCGCTTGGCTCGCTGGTTCGTGGTCCGGACAACGCCGCCTACGCGGTGGCCGGCGCGGCCGTCCTGCGCATCGATCTCGACACCGGGGCAGTGGCGACCATCGCCCAGGAGGGCGATGGCCTCGGCGTCGGACTGTCGGTCCCCCGTCTCCTGGCGCGCGGCGGACCCGACCTGCTGATATTCGACACCGGCGGCGCGCTGTGGCGCTGGCGGCCGTCGGACGCACTCGGCGACGGGACGCTCCTGCAGCTCAGTGTCGCAGGCGACCAGGTCTGGACCGACAGCGTCGTCGACATCGAGACATTCCTGATCAACCCCGATCAGGGCCTCGTATCGTATCGGCTGTACATTCCGTATCCGCCCAGTGGCCAGATCCTGCGTTACGACCCGACGGCCGAAGCAGGCGGTTTCTCTGCGCCGAACCCGTACTTCGTGAGCGAGGGCGAAGATGTCGCGTCCTTCCGCCAGCTTCTTGTCGACGGCGACGTCTACGCCGTAACCGCCGATAACGTCCTGCGCTACTTCAATGGGCGACGCTCCGGGGCGTTTGAGCTGGCCGACCCACCCGACGCCGGAAACCTGCGCCCGGGTCACGATTACCGGCTGATTGGCGCGACGGGCACACGCGGGGTGGGCGACCTCTTTGTGTGGGACGCGGCCAACGCCCGGATCGTGGCCTTCGACAAGACCGATGGAACCTACGTGGAGCAATTCGTCGCCGGCCCTGGTGCCGCGCCGCTGTCCGACCTGACCGGTATGTACGTCATCGACCGCGGAGTGGACCCGGCGACGCCGCCGATCCTTGTCTACTCGCGCGCGGACGGTCTCTACCAGGTTGTGCTGGCGCGACCCGCGGCGGCACCGTCCCCGTCGCCGGCGGAGTCCGGGCCGGTGGTCACGCCTTCAGCCACGACGGCCTCCGAGCCGCCGGCGAGCCCGACGCCGGAGCCGACCCAGCGGCCACGTCACACACCGCGGCCCTGACCCCCACGCGTCGAAGGCCGGTCTTAGAATTCAGTCATGTCCGGCGGTGCCGACCAAAACGGTAGCAACGGCAGCCTCACTGAGATGGTCGTCGAGAGCGTCCGCGTCCACATGATGTCGTCCCAGCACGTGGTGATCCTGCGCGACACCGTGCGCGAGCGTTACCTGCCCATCTGGATCGGGCCGTGGGAGGCGAACGCGATCGCGATGCGCCTGCAGGGCGTCACTCCTGAGCGGCCGATGACACACGACCTCTTCTGGCAGACCCTTTCCGAGCTCGGCGTGGTGGTGAAACAGATCGTCGTTTCGGACCTCGCCGACGACACGTTCCGGGCGCGTTTGCTCCTCCAGATGGACGGGCGCGAGGTCGATATGGATGCCCGACCGAGCGACGCCATCGCCCTCGCAGTTCGCTGCGGTGTGCCGATCTTCGCCACCGATTCCGTACTGGATCGTGCCGGCGTGATCCCCGAGAGCGCCGAGGAGGAAAAGCTCTCGGTGTTCCGCGAGTTCGTGAACTCGCTCAATGTCGACCTGCCCGAGGACCCCGAGGAGCGACGCCGCCTCGACTGAGGGCGCAAGCGGACGCACGGGGCGCGGCGCCAGCCGCGAATCGCGCATTAGCGCGCAGCAGCGCCGCAGGCGTCTGCGGAGGAGGAGTCTCTAGGAGCCGAGGACCGGCTCGCCGCGCTCCAGCGTAGCGGTGCGGTTGACCCACAGCCTGATCCGAAGCCGCCAAAAGTCGCGGACAGCGCGCAGTACGACCTTGGGGTTTGCGCCGGAGGCCGAGCCAGCGAGGCGCGGGTAGTGCGGAACGCCCGTCTCGGCCAGGCGCCGGCCGCGCTGGCGCAGCTTGATCAGCAGCTCGGCCGACAGGAACGCCCCGCCTGACTCGAGCCGAATGCCCTCCAGGGCGTCACGCCGGAACAGCTTGCACGCGCAGTCCACGTCCCTGACCCCGAGGCGATAGAAGATCCTGAGCGCGAGGCGGTACGCCCGCGCGTACGCCAGACGGATGAACGGATCGGCTCGTTTCAGCCGGTAGCCGACGACCACGTCAGGCTTGTCCGGCTGCGCAAGCCGGTCCAGCAGGCGGCCGAGGTCGTCCACTCGGAACTGCCGGTCGCCGTCCAGGAAGCACACGAGCTCGTAACGCGCGGCCCGAAATCCGCTCCGCAGCGCGGCGCCATAACCCTTGTTGGTCACGTGGTGGACCGCCCGGACCTGCGGATGCGCCGCCGCCAGCTCATCGGCCAGCCTGGGCGTGTCGTCCCTACTGCCGTCGTCAACAGCGATGATCTCGAACCGATCCGCGAGCGTGGGCAGCACTTCGAGGGCCTCGGCGACGAGTGCGGCGATATTTTCCGCCTCGTTGTGCGCGGGAAAGAAGAAAGACAGCTCGGGGACGCGTGACCGGACGGCACGCTGGTCCGTCACGTCGGCCACCGGCGGATTATAGGTTCGCGCTCGGCGCGACCATGGCCCTCATGCCGTCGACGCGATACACGGGTCCGCTGACCACGCCCGTGACCGGCGAAAGAACGTAACGCTCCTCGAACTGGGGCAGGTCGTACGAGAGGCGGATCAGGAAGACGGGCCGGACACCGAGGTACGTGTCGATAACTTCTTCGACACTGCCCAGGTGCTGCTGGACGATCGTTGAATCGTCGATCACGGTGATGTCCGGGCGCAGATGCTCGACGTAGAGCGCGTACCAGAGGGTCGTCGAGTAGCTCCACCACGAGACCACGACCGCGTTCTCGGGCAGCCTGGGCAAGACGGTATCGAGCCATGATCTGGCGCTGTAATCGCGCGAAGCGTCGACGAGGCGGTAGTGGGCCGGCAGCGCCGCCAGCGAGGGCGCGACCAGAACCACCACCGCTACCCCGGCGACCGCGATGCCCATCAAACCGCCGACTCGGGTACCGCGCGCGGCGGCCGGCTCGGGTGGCGCGGGCAAGCTCTCGTCTGGGCGCGCCCAGAGATCGAAGGCCCAATCGACGATCATCCCCGCGCCGTAGCCGCCCAGGACGGCGGCCGCAAGCAGGGGCACCAGGTAGTAACGGCCGATGTCGGCGTTGATGTAGCCGAGCGCGAAGTACCAGTTGACGACGAACCAGGTCCCAAGGAGCAGCAACAACGCCGGCCGTCGCCAGGCCGTCGCCAGGACGCCGATGGCTGCCAGCAGCGCGAACAGTCCGAGCTCACCGAGCGTCTGCTGGCCGATTGTCCGCAGGGCCTCGCCGAGATCGGGTAGTGCCCGGAAGGTACCTCGGAACTGCTCGGCGAAGACCAGGTATCTGAAGCCGTCCCAGGTCTCGGGGTTGGCATAGTCGAGCGGCGGGTTCATGGCCGAGCGGATGGGAAGGTACGCGTACAGAGCCGCTGTTGTCACGGCCAGGCCCGCGGCGCAAGCGAAGATGAACCGCGGGCGGCGAAGGATTCGCGGCTGCACGGCGAGCACGAAGATCGCTATGCCGGGTGCGAGCAGGAACGTCAGCCCGTGGTTACCGAGTGACACACCGAAGGTCACGGCCGCGGCGAACAGCCACCGGTCTGCCGTCAAACCCTGTCTGACGCGGTCCTGCCACACGACGAGCAGCAAGAGAAGCACCGCCGCGAGCAGCAGATGCAACGCGTGCGGATCGGCGCGAAGACCGATTGCCCATGTCTCGCCGCTGACCGCGAGAGCGATGCCCGTCGCGACGCCTACCGTCAGCCTGCCGGTCAGCCGCGTGACGGTGGCGGCGACTACTCCCGCGGCAGCTGCCACGACGATCGCCGAGAGAAGGTTGGCCCGGAGCGCCTCGTTACCGAACGGCTGGAGCACTACGGATGCGAGCCACGCAAGGAGCGTGTAAGCCGGATAGCCAGTGGGATGGGCGATACCGAGCACCGGGCCGATCGCCTGGAACTCGGCCGTGTCCCAAAAGCCGACGTCGGGCATCAGCGTGCGCCAGTAGAGCGCCAGGGCCGGGATGCCCACCAGGGCGGCGGCCACGAATGGTTTGTTGGCGGCGAGCTTGACCACGACGGGTGTCGCCGCGCCCCAACGGACGCGGCCGCCTACCACCCCAGGGTTACTCCCCAGTACACGCCCCATGCGTTGATGATGATCGAAGCGGCCACGAGTGCTGTTGCGAGTGCTATTGCGAGCTTGCTCCGAGCGCCCAGCCAGGCGATTGCGAGCGTGACCAAAACGAGCGCAAACGGCGCGAAGTCATTGCTGAATCGGTAGCCGAATTGCACCCAGCCCTGGCTGAAGTGCATCAGGTTGACAATCGCGATTGCGCCGACAGCGAGCGCCGCGCCGAGCACCACTCGTCGCCGCCAGCCGCGCAGGACCAATGGGATCGCGAGCAGGTAGGCGGGGCTGGTGAGCAGGACGCTCATTCCGATGGTGTCAGGCTTCAGCACCGCGCAATCGGGATTGAGCAGCGAAAGACCACACTCGGGCTGAACGACGGGCAGCCAGCCGAGCATGATCAGGGCGTTAAGCGGGATGTGCCCGATGTCCTCGATGCCAAGCGATCGATCGATCTTGAGCCCGGCGCAGAAGTCCTGCGGATAGAGGCAGTGTTCAGGCGGCAGGTATCCGAGGTACTCGGTCCGGTAGAGATGGTCGTACGCCGGATTGAAGACGTGCCCGCTGGCGGCGACGTTGTAGAGGAGCAGGAGCGCTAACGGGATCGCGGCTCCAAGGCCCGCTGAAAGGCCGCGCTTCAAGTATGAGCCGCCGCCCCCGACGAGAAGGAAGAACGGCGCGCCGAAGATCACCGGTAATCGAGCAAGCGCTCCGAGGCCGAAGACAAAGCCGGCCATGAACTGGAGCGGGTCGATCTGCCTGCGCAGGCGTCGGAACCAGGCAAGGAAGAGGCTGTTGTCCTCGAACGTGGCGGCCAATCCGCCACGGCGAGCAGCCGCGCCCTCGCGAACCTGCTGAAGTCGGGTGCGGATGCGCTCCCGGCGGTCTGCGTCGAGCGCGAGGGTGATCCCCAGCAGGACGAACGTGACGGCCACGACATGTGCCAGGAACCAGGTCGTGGAGAGCATCGCCGCGTACCAGTGGACGGTGCCGAATGCGAAGAAGAGAGTCGCCAGGAGAGCTGCTCCGCGACTGTCCGTGAGACGGCTCGTCAAACGCCAGGCGAGCCCCACGTTCAGCGCACCAATGACCACGCCGACGAGCTGCGAATCGGTCGCCAGCCCGAACATCGCCACGAACGGCATCAGCGCCAGGGCGGGCAGCGGCGGGAACGGCAGCAGCCCGTAGCTCGGACTGCCCGGCACTGACGGCAGCGGCATCACGTCCTGGAAATAGCCGTTGGTGAAGGCACCCGACGTAACTGGGAATGCGATCACGAATCGGCCGTGAAGGAACGCGTCCGCCTGCCACACGAAGTGGTTGTAGAAGCCGCTCCTCGAAGGGTGCGAGAAGGCGTAAATGCCCAGGGCCAGGGTCACGAAGAACAGGCCGATCTGGGTCGCATCGGCGCGCGCCAGGGCAAGCCTGAGGCGAGTGAAAAGGTCGTTGCCACCCAGCCCGACTCGGGGCGATCGGGGGAGGGTCGCTATACTCGGCTCCACCTCGTCACCCTCTGGAGGTTGGGTCGGTTGTGACAGCGCCCCAGGCGGATGGGGCCGACCGGATTTCTGGAGCCGCGAAGAGTTTGCTCCGGCCGAGTACGGCCCTACCCGGGCTCGCCATTCTGCTGCTCGTCGGACTCGTCATTCGACTAACTCTCGCATATGTCCTGCTGCCGGGGTCCGGTTTCGAGTCGGACATCGGCACGTTCACGGCATGGGCACTACGCCTCGCCGAGCAAGGCCCCGGAAGCTTTTACGCGACAGCGGGGTTTGCTGACTACCCACCCGGGTACCTGTATGTACTTTGGCTGATCGGGGGGTTGGGCCACCTGCTCGCGCCGCTCGGAAACACCGACCCGGCATCGGCGACGGGTGCCCTGATCAAGCTCCCGGCGATCTTCGGCGACCTGCTCGTGGGCTTCCTCCTCTACCGCATTGTCCGGTCCTGGAGGGCCCCCCGACTCGATGCCCATCGCGTCGGGCTCATCGCGGCCGGCCTGTATCTGTTCAACCCGGTCACCTGGTACGACTCGGCAATCTGGGGCCAGACCGACGCGTTCGGCGCCCTCATCACCCTGGTCACGGTCGCGGCCCTGGTGCGCGGCAATTCCGAAGGCGCGTCCGCGCTCGCCCTCCTCGCCGCCCTCATCAAGCCCCAATTCGGCATCGTGCTGTTGCCGATCGTGGGCATCGTTCTGCTCCGCCGACACCTGCTCCGCCCGGGCTCTGGACCACGGAATCCCGTCCTGGCGCCCAACGGGTTTCGGTCGTGGTTTGAATCCGAGCAAGGCCCGTGGCGCCTGGTTTCGTCGGCCACCGTCAGCCTCTTGTTGCTGCTCGTCCTCCTTGTGCCCTTCTCACTCGACATCTTCGGGTTCATCGGGCAGATGCAGAAAACGGCCGGCGGCTACCCGTACCTGAGCGTCAACGCGTACAACCCGTGGGCGCTGATCGCTTCTGGCGGCCGCGACCCGCTCGCGTTCGGCGGCGGTTGGTCGGAAGACACCGTTCGCTTGGTTGGTCCCTTGCCCGGGGTAGTCATCGGCGGCGTCCTGCTCGCGCTCGGCTTTGCGATCGGAGTTGCCCGCGCGGCCTGGCGAGACGACCGGCGCACCATCCTGATCGTGACGGTCTTCCTGGCCTTGGCCTTCTACATGCTCCCAACTCGTGTCCACGAGCGGTACATGTTCCCGATCTTCGGGTTGCTGCCGCTGCTGGCGGCCGTCGACCGGCGCTGGCTGTGGGCGACGGTGGCGCTGTCCGCAGCCGCCTTCATCAACTTCCACGGCATCCTGACGACCGAGCTGTACGCGACCCCGAACCTCGAGCGATTGCCTTTCGGTGACCTGTTCCGACAGCCGGTCGGGATCCTGGCCAGCATCGGACTGCACTTCGCGGGCTTTGCGTTCATCTGCTGGCAGATGCGTCCTGGAGCGGCCGACGAGCGCGACCCGTACGCAGCCCGGACGCGTGTCCAGAGCCAACCCGCGAGCCGGCCCCAGGCCGCGCCCAGCCCAGAGCCTGCCGTCCCGGGCCACGTGCCGGCAGCCTCGAGTGCCCTCGCGGTCGGCATCGACCCGCAGGCCGAGCCGAGCGACGCGCCAGATGACGAACCCCAGCAAACGGGGCTGCTCCAGCCTCTGGCAGGCACGTTCGCCGCCGTGGCACGTTGGCTGGAACGGCCCCAGTCGATCAGGCGTGATCGAAGCGCTCTCCTGGTGGGCGAATCGGGCGGCCGGCTCGACCGGCGCGACGTGCTGTTCCTGGTGCTGGTCTTCGCCAGCTCACTGCTGCTGCGCACCTATCGGCTCGAAGTGCCTTACTCGATGCATTTCGACGAGGTCTACCACGCCCGGACGGCGACGGAGTTCCTCCAGGACTGGAAGTACGACCTGCCGCACTCGATCTACGAGTTCACCCACCCGCACATGGCCAAGTACCTGATGGCCGTCGGCATCGTCACTCTTGGGAACAACCGCGTCGTCGACGTGCGCGACCTGGGCACGAACGTCAAAGCGGCCGCGGTCGAGCAAAGGTGGAGCCCTACGTCTGCGCCCAATGACCGCAACGGCGATCGCCTATACGTGGTCACCGAATCGGAGGTTCGTGCGTACGACCTCGCCACGCGCGCAGAGGTTGCCCGGATCCCCGGAGTTTTCGACACCGTCGCGGTGGACGAAGTCGCGCACGTCGTGTTCCTGGGCACCGCGAGCGGCGCGATCTCCGAGGTCAACACGGGCCAGATCGACGACATCGTCCCCTCGGGTTCGCCCACAGAGGTGGCCGCCCAACCACTGATCCAAGTGTCCGACCTGGACGGCGATCTCACCCGACTGAGCGTCGCTAGCGATCGCCTCGTTGCGGTCACCTCGACGGGGACCATCATCGGGCTGGACCTCGTCAGCGGCGTCGAGGCCGGGCGAACTATCTACCCCGATCCGACTTCCGTCGTCGGCGTGAGAGCTCGCGCCAAAGTGATGGTCGACCCCGCCTCCGTGACCGATGCCGTCGCTCTGGCCGAGACTCTGGAAGGCCTGATAGACCGCGACGCGTTCGGTCTCCAGCGGGCGATCGAGAGCGCAACCTTCCCGGTGCCCGTCGCCGGCTACATCTCGAAATCCGCGGCAGCGGCCGTCAACGAGGAGATCGAGGCCGGCAACCTGCCCGGCGTCTCCGTGGAGGATGGCACCGGCCTGGCCATTGGCCTCAGCACCGGCGTCGTGCTCATCGACGTCGAGACGTTCCGCGAGCTCGCGTTCTTCGGGACCTTCGCGCCGGTAACCGGTTTGGCGCTCGTCGGAGCGGGTGTCGAGCACCCGACCGTCTACGCAGCTGCTGGCGACAAGATGGTGACGGTCATCCTGCCCAGCGACGACAACGCACGGATCGCCCAGACGATCCAGATGCCGAACACGATCGAGCAGGTCTTCTGGAACGCGGCGACGACCAACGTCCACATCCTCGGCCGCTCGCAGGATGGCTCCGCGCCCACGGTCTACGTCGTGGAGCCTCGATCGAACTCCGTCTTCGCCGACGCGCAGCTCCAGAGTGAGCCGCGGGCGGTGGTGCTCGACGTCCAGTCCGAGCGACCGGCGGAAGACCGCGACGACCTCCTCGCGCTGGATGGTGCGGGCCAGCTGGCGACGGTGGACATCGGCAACAACCAGTTTGCCTACAGGTTCCCGGGCGTGCTCCTGGGCGCCCTGATGGCGGTGTGCATCTATCTGCTGGCCCGCTTCCTTTTCAAGCGGCGCAGCGTGGCACTCATCGTGTGGGTTCTCGTTCTCGCCGACGGGATGTTCTTCGCGAACTCGCGGATCGCGATGAACGACACCTACGTCGCGTTCTTCATCGTCGCCGCGTTCACGCTCTTCGTGCCGTTATGGCTCGGCCGATGGCGCGGCCGGCTACAGATCGCCACGGCCCTGGCAGGGGTTGGCCTCCTGCTTGGCCTCGCCCTGGCTTCCAAGTGGGTAGGCGCCTATGCGATCGGCGGGCTGGGGCTGCTTATCCTGTTCCGCTCGGCGCTTGGCCGCGTCCTGGCGCTACTCGCGATGGTGGCCCTGACGGCGCTGCTCGGCTATATCGCAATCACGCCCAATCCCGATGTCGCCAGCCCACAGCTCAACTACCCGTTCCTGGCAATGATGCTCGGCCTCACGGTGCTCTTGGCGGTTGCAACCGCGCTACGCCCGATTCGCATGACCCGCGAGGAGCTCCGCCTCGCTGTGCTGGCGCCGATCGTGCCCGGCCTCGCGTTGCTCGCATTTGGCCTCTACCGCCTCATGACGGGCCCGCTGGCGACAGCCGGCCAGACGCTCACGCCTACCCGCCTGATCATGTTCGGCGGCGTGCTGGTTGCGCTCGGCGTGGCCGTGCTCGGCGTCTGCTGGGTGGCCGGGCGCTATGGCTACGGTCCGATGGCACCCCTGCACCGCATCAATCCCGATCGCGAACCGGCGGCGCCTCCGGCTGAGCGCGGGTGGCTCCGACCCGGCTCCGGCTTCCTGGGTCTGTCGTGGATCCTCGGCCTCGCCGCGATCACCGTGATCCCGCTGGTCGTCTACGTGCTGCATTACATCCCGTGGATCAACATGGGCAACCAGTGGTTCGCCGGCTACCCCGCGGGCAACACCGGCCAGACGCTTCTCGATCTCCAGAAGTCGATGTACGACTACCACAATTACCTGCGCGCCACGCACGCAGCCTCGTCTCCATGGTGGGCCTGGCCGTTCGACCTGAAACCGGTCTGGTTCGAGCAGAACGACTATGCCGGCGGCACCACTGCGGTTATCTACGACACCGGCAACCTGGTGCTCTTCTGGCTCGCGATACCTGCCGTCCTGTGGATGGCATACATGGCCTGGAAGAGGCGCAGCCTCGCCCTGACGCTCGTGGCGATCGGAATCGCCAGCCTATGGCTGCCCTGGGCGCGGATCGACCGCGCGACTTTCCAATACCACATCTTCACGACGCTGCCGTTCTCGTTCCTGGCGCTGGCCTACTTCCTGGCCGAGCTGTGGCACGGCCCATCGAAACGGACATGGGCACTGGCGCGCACCGCCGCGGCGCTCGCCATCATCGGCGCGCCGCTGCTCTGGATCCTGAGGCTGCCGTTGTGCGGCATCGCCCGTACCGAGCAGGTAAACCCGGGCACGGAGGTGTGCGCGAACCTATCGCGACAGCTCGTGCTGACCGACATCCAGATGATCGGTGTCCTTCTGGCGCTCGGAGGCCTCATCGCGGCCATCGTCATGTACGTCAGCTCGCGCTCGTCCCCGGTCGTGGCGACCGGGCGGTCGCTGCTCGTTCCGGCCCTCTTCGGAGTCGCGCTGGTAGGCCTGACGATCATCGTCGTCGGCGCCGGCATTCCCGGCCAGCCCGTGTTCCAGACGCAGGTGCAGGCGGAGTGGCCGGCGCTGGCCGCGCTGCTGTTGCTGCTGATTCCGGCCTACTTCGTGCTCCGCGCGACCGATCCGCGCCGATTCGTGCTCGGTGCGCTCGGCGCGGCGGCAATCTGGTTCGTGACGTTCTATCCGAACATCGCCAGCCTGCCGGTCCCCACACCGCTATCGCAGATCCATCTTGGCTTGCTGCCGACCTGGAACTGGGGTTTCCAGTTCGGGGTCAACCTGGACGAGCCCAACCGTGCAACGCCGGACGCCATGGGCGTTGGGTTGCTGGCCGTCGCAGTTGTCGGACTGTGTCTCGCCGCGATCTACGCCGCGCGCGCGTGGCGCGCCGCGCGGGTAGAGGATCCTTCAATCAGCCCTTTGCCTGAAGCGGGCTGACCGCCCCACCAGCGTTCGCGCCCCCTTGCGGCCCGGGGCCCACCGCCGTGACTTCGCGAGCAGAAATCGACGGCTCGCGCACGGCTGTTCCGAGAGCCGGGTTGACATGGGGCGGAAGCGGGCCGTGCGCCGACACGCGACGGATCACGAATCGGTAGTAGTCCTCGACCTTGGCAGCGATGTTCTCCCAGCCGTACTGGACGACGCGCTCGCGTCCAGAGGCGCCCATCCGCGCGCGCATCTCCGGATCGCGCAGCACCTGCTCCAGCGCCTCTGCGAGCGCCTTGACGTCCTTGGGCGGGACGAGAAGCGCCTGCTCGCCGCGGCGAACGACACCCTTGTAGCCGTGGATGTCGCTGCACACGATGGCCTTGCCCGCGGCCATCGCCTCGAGCAAGACGATGCCGAACGATTCCTGCCCCGTCGCCGGTGAAACGAAGACATCTGCCGTGGCGAAGTAGCTTGCTTTGTCGTCGTCGCTGATGCGGCCCAGCAGCTCGACATCGCCCAGTCTGCGCGTGGCGATGTAGCGCCGGATCTCCTTCTCCTGTGGGCCCGTCCCGGCGAGCAGCAGCCGGCACTTGATGCCGCGCTTGCGCAACAGCCGGTAAGCCTTGAGCAGGTACATCGCTCCCTTACGGCTCTCGAAGCGGCCGATGAAGAGGATGTTGAGCGTCCCGTCGCGGTAGCGGGCGATGGGCTGGGCGTGCGCCAGGCGGGCTACATCGACGCCGTTGGGAATGACCTTGTAGTCGCCCGGGAAGTAGCGGTCGATGAAATGGCGCGCGACGGCACTGACCGCGATCCGGCCATGCAGCCGCCGGGCGAAGCGGGCCAACGCACGCTTGCCAAACTCGTAGGCCGGGCTCCAGCCGGCGAACGCATGGAAAGTTGCGATGTTGATGCTCTGCGACTCGCGCAGCAGCACCAGCGAGAGGAACGGCACGAAGGGCTCGTGGAAATGGAGTACATCGAACCGTTCCCGGTCGAGCATCTCGCGTACGAGCGTCGCGTAGCGCGGCGAGAACGTGAGCGTCCCGACCGATCCGTTGGCCGGCACCGAGAAGCCGTAGCCGATCCGGATGACGTCACCCTCGCTGTGCTTCTGTGGGCCATGGATGCTGCTGATGATGCGGACGTCGTGGCCGCGCGCGATCAGGTTCTCGTACAGGTAGCGCACATGGGCGTTGACGCCGCCCGGCAGGGGATAGATGTACGGGGTTACGAGGCCGATCTTCATCGGGACGCCTCATCCGGATGCAGGCGAGGGGGGCGGTGCCGCCCGCCGGGATATCCAAGGTCCCGACCGGTGCCGTCACGCCGAACCCTACCGCCCACGTTGTCGCGGACACCCGACGCGTATTTGCCGAGCTGGCGCCGGAATGTTGCGAACTGGCCGGGCCATGTGTATTTCGCCCCTTCCCAGCCAGTCTGCCCCGTCTCGATCGCGCGTCTCAGATCAGCTGCGGTGAGGCCCTCAAACGTGGTGAATGCCTGGCCGACGTCCTCGGCTCGGTGTGCATCGCTGCTTCCCAATGCAGCGACGCCAATCTCGGCCACGAACTGCGGGGCGCGCGCGCCCCATCTTGTCCCCGCCGTTGTTGGGTTGAACGCTTCGACGCCATCGGGATGCACGTCCGGGTCCGGATCTTCGAGGAGGCGTCGGATCGTGCGTGCGCTGGCGCAGGTCAGTGGGTAGGGCACGAGCGGGTGGGCCACGATCGCCAGGCCGCCCTGCTCATGGACCTGGGCGATCGCCGAACGCAGCGAGCCCCACGGGCGAATGCGCTTGTCGATGAACAGCGCCAGAAGATGGCCGCTGCGGGTCGAGATCTCCTCGCCGACAACCACCTGTACTCGCGTTCCGCGCGCCACGGCCATCGCCCGCGCGGCATGGGCAGCGTCGATGCGCTCGTGATCGGTGATAGCGATCACGTCGAGGCCCGCGGCCTCGGCGCGCTCCAGGATCTCGGCAACGCTCGAAACGCCGTCGGAAGCGAGCGTGTGGATGTGCACGTCGGCCCGGCCTCTGGTCGGCTGCTGCGCGTCGCTCATGCCCCGATGTCGTCCCAGATCGGGAAGAACACGGTCCACCACTGCTCTGGCGCGTCGGCCACGGCACGCTCGAACGCGCGCGCCTCGGCGGTCAGGAATGCCGCCATGCGTTGGCGGCGCGTCCCATCGGCAGGAACCACGAGCTCCTCAATCCGCGTCCGGTACTGATTCGAGGCTGCCCGGCGTGTCGCGATGACCCACGCCGACCCGCCGCTCTCGAGAGCGAGGGCCGCCGGGCCAACCGGCAGGCGGGCTGGCGCTCCGAACAGCTCGACCTGGGCTCCGGCGCCGCCGATCGGACGGTCGGCAACCAGGGCGACAGCCTCTCCACGGCCCAGGCTGGCGCGGAGCTCGGTCGCTGCCCGTTCGGCCGGGATCACGTTCAGACCGGTCTGGCGTCGGGAGCGCTCGAAATACGACTGGAGGTCGGGGTCTTCGATCGTCTCCATGGGTGCTGTTATCCGCCGGCCTAGCTTCTTCGTCGCCCACACCCCAGGGATCTCGATCGATCCGAAATGGAGACCGATGATGATGAGCCCGCGGCGCTCCTTCGATCCGGCCTCGCCCGCAGTCGTCATCGCCCCGAATGCCTTGTCGACCTGCCCAGGATCGTCCGGGCGCACTCGAGCGAGGTGCTCCTCCGACGCGTACCTGGGGAGCGTGGCTGTCTCGAGATAGCCGCGCACGTAATGCCCGAAGGCGTCTCGGACGAGCCGATCGAGGGACCGCCGATCGCGGGCCGCGGCGGCGACCCGCTCGCCCCCCATGCCGCTATCGGCGAGGTAGCGCACGACACGCTCGAGGTTGGCGCGCACGAGCCTCCGGCGGGCCGGCTGGACGCGGTACAGCACAACGCCAACGAGGTGTGCGGCGCGGTGCAACGGTGCCTCAGGCAGCCGCTCGAGGACGGCCGACAGGACGCGCAAGAGCCCCGCGCCGATCCATCCGCGGACAGTGCGGCGCGACGCTCGCTTCGAACCTGGCGCGATTGCGGCGATGCTCGGACCGGCGGACTGGATTGTTGTCAATTCGAGCTTGCCAGCTCGGCCACGCGGGCGGCCAGCTCGTCCTTCTCGGCCTGTGTCTGAGGCCAGATGGGCTTGAAGATGTACCACTGTTCGGGCGCCGCCGCGATCATGTCCTCGATGGCCGCCGCGATCTCCTGGGTCGCGCGCTGCATCTCGGCGGGCGTGGTGCCGTTTACCTCGATCGGATCGTAGTGGCGCGCCTCGTAGGTGCCGTCCTCCATTCGGCGGCCAACCACCGGGACGATGGCCGCACCTGTCTTGGCCGCGAGAATCGCCGGGCCTGCTGGGAGAGTTGTCCACTCGCCGAAGAGGCGGATCGGTACGCCGTCCGCTCTGTAGCCCCAGTCGACCACGAGGCCCAGGATCGCCGGCTCGCGCAGCGCCTTGAAAACGCGGCGCATATTCCGCCACGGAATGACTTCGATCTTCCATCGACGCCGCTGGGCGTTCATCTCTTCGAGAAGCTCCGGGTACGCCGAATCGTCTGCCACGCCATAAGTCGGCAACCCGCGCAGCGCGAAGGCACCGGCAAGGAGGTCGATGCTGCCGATGTGCGCGGAGACCGCGATCAGGCCGCGGCCCTCGGACCGCAATCGCTCGAACAGCGCTATGAAAGAGTCGCCGCCGTACTCTCCGGCGCCGGAACGGAGAAGGCGCAACGGCTCGTCGGCCGGGAGGCTCGGCAGGCGCATGAGTTCGATCACGAACCGTGAATACGTGCCGTAGATACGGCGTGCCAGGTGCCGGACGCGGCGGTCGCCGACAGGCAGGCCCAACACCTGCGCAGCGTTGGAAAGGATGATCCGGCGCTTCTTCGGCCAGGCGAAGTAGCTGCCTACGAAGACGGCGCGGCCGAGTGGCAGGCTGATCCCGACCGGCACGCGCGAGATTGCCGCCGCGGCCGCGCGGTAGCCACGGACCGCCGAGCGCTCACGCGCGCGGCGGACCGCTTTGCCGACACGAGTCGTGGCGGCATCTGGACGGTGCGGCGCATAGGCGACGCCGCTATTTCGATCGCTCAGGCTGCGGACCTCCCTCGTGGCCGCTTCCCCATTTTGAGTGACCTAGCCGGCCGTCACGCCCGCTGGCTCTGCCTTCTTGGCGGATGGCTGGTGGGGCTTGGCCAGCGTTCGCCTCTTGGCCACTGGTGCCTTTTCGGTGCCCACGAGCGTCTCGTTGTCCTCGCCGCGGATGAACGCTTCGACCCGGTTGAACGCGATGTCGTCGTGGATCTGGCGGGGCGGGCTCTTCATGAAGTACGCCGAGGGGGCGACGAGCGTGCCGGTGAGACCGCGATCCAGTCCGAGCTTGAGACAGCGGACCGCATCCGTGATCACGCCCGCAGAGTTGGGCGAATCCCAGACCTCGAGCTTCATCTCCACGTTGAGCGGGACGTCACCGAAGGTCGTGCCTTCCATGCGGATGTAGCACCACTTGCGGTCCTTGAGCCAAGGCACGTGGTCCGAAGGCCCGACATGGATGTCGTCCTCGTCGATCTCGTAGTCGAGCATCGAAGTGACCGCGTTGGACTTGCTGATCTTCTTGGACTCGAGGCGCTCGCGCTCGAG
>CAZXLP010000007.1:0-18289 GCA_964642085.1 uncultured Anaerolineaceae bacterium | reverse complement strand
TTCCTCGTACCGGATCCCTCTCAACCGGGCGGTTCCGAGAATGCGGCCAGGAATGCCCAGGCCGCAACCACCAGATGAAGCAGGTTGTCGATCATTTCAAGGTTCGCCAAGCCGAACGTATTGAGGGTGCCCGGCGGATTCCCCGCCGGCAGGAGGAGGCCATAGGCGCCGAAGAACAGCGCGATCACGCCGACCAGGATCACGATCGTCCGGTAATGCGGAGCCAGCCCGTCGCGCAGTCCGGGGACGAATACGGCAGCCAGGGCGACCACGCCCAAGCCTAGGTGGGCAAAGTTCTCACCCGTAGTGAGGTAGAACCCCTGGGAAGTGAATATGTTCAAGAGTCCAACGATTCCGAGAACCAGAAGGACTGCTCCGCCTACGATGAGAAATCGCCTTGGAGTAAAGAGGGTCTCCCGGTAGGCCATCAACGAACCCTCCCGTGACGACGCGTAGCGGTGCGACGTACCGCATCAGCGCCTTCGGTCGCCAGTATGCCATCCAGCCGCCGCGGTGAATCGGTGCGTCAGGCGTCGAACGCATCGCTCCGGTGCACGACTTCGCCATCGATCATCGTGACCAGCGGTCGCGTCTGAGCGAATACGGCCGCGTCGAACGGGTCACGAAAGCCCTCCCCGGGAACCACAAGGAGGTCCGCACGACAACCGGGCATCAAACGCCCGAGGTAGGGCTCGTCCGCCACGATCGCAGGATCCAGGCACGCCGCCCTGATCGCGCGAGAGAGAGTGATGGCATGGTGCGCTCCCGTCAGCTGGTCGTCGACCCGGAACGGATCGCGGCGGGCAACAGCCACGGCGATTCCGGGCCACGGGTCCGCTGGCTCAACCGGGGCGTCCGTCCCGAGCGGAATGAGCGCACCCCCGTCGACCAATGCGCGCAACGGGAACGTGTTTTCACTGCGATCGCCCCACGCCACGCGGGCCGGAGCCGCGTCGCTGCGGAGATGCACCGGCTGAAGTGAGGCGGCCACACCGAGCTCGCCGAAGCGCGTCATATCCGACGGATCGACCAACTGCGCGTGCTCAACTCGGCGCATCAGCCGGCACTCGCCCCGCTCGACGGCGAGCGGCGCAGCGGCGAAGACGTCGAGCACGGTGCGCACAGCCGCGTCCCCGATCGCATGCACCTGGGCACTGATGCCCGCGGCGGAGGCGCGGCCCAGAAGCTCGGCGAGCTCCTCTGCATCGGTCAGGACCATCCCCGTCGGTCCGCCCGTGGGTGGATTCGACTGTGCATCCGCGTACGGCGCGAGCAGGGCGGCGCTGCGCGAACCGAGTGACCCATCCGCAAACAGCTTCAGCCAGCCCATGCGATAGCGCGCCGCTCTATCGGCCAGGATTCGATCGCCGTCCACTTCGGGCCACGTGCCCTGCCCGCTGAAGAGCCCCAGCTCGATCGCCTGGTCGAGCTGCGGCGCGCGGACGGAGGAATGCACGCGCATGGGGAGCCGACCGCGGGCTGCCAGCGACCTATAGAACACCGGACCGCGCTCGATTGTCGAGTCACCGGTCACCTCGCCCGGATCGTGGCAACCGGTCAGGCCAAGACCGGCAAGCCGGGCCGCAACCCGTTCTACGGCCGCAGCGAGCTCAGCACTGGTCGGGCTGGGAATCGCCGAGTCGACCAGCCCCGAAGCCACCTCGTGCAGGATCCCGGTCGGCCGGCTTACCTCGTCGCGCCGGATGAGGCCGCCAGCGGGGTCCAGCGAGCTCGAGGTGATTCCTGCCATGTCCAGGGCGCGCTGGCTGACCCAGCGTGCGTGATGGTCATGGGCGTGGAGGGCGATCGGCCGGTTCGGTGCCACAGACTCGAGCACGTCTGTGTCGGGCCAACGTCCAAGCCCGTGGAGCGACCAGCCGTGGCCGAGCAGCCAGCTGTCTGCATCCCCGGCGGCAAGCATCTCGCCATGGCGCGTTCCGATTCTCGCCAGCGCCTGGTCCAGATTCGTGCCGGTGAGGTCGATATGTTGCTCGGCCAGAACGAGAAGCATCAGGTGTAGATGCGCGTCGGTGATCCCGGGCATGACCACCAGATCGTCGGCCAGCCGCCAACGCCGTGTTTCGGAACCAAAAAGAGGGTCGAGAGCCGACTGGTCGCCCACGGCCAGGACACGCCCGTCCGCGATCGCCACGCCCTGCTGCCAGCCGAAACCTTCGTCGCCCCCAAGCGTGGCGACGCGGCCGGTGATGATCAGATCCGCGTGTATGCCCGCCCTCAACGTCCGATGCCGTCGGAGATGAGGTCCGCCAGCTCGTCAGCGTCAAGCGCGGCCGCCAGCCCAAGCGCCAGCGCGACCCGCGTCTTTGGACCGTCGAGCGACGACATGAGCGCGCCAGCCTGCTTCCAGGTCGCGCCGCCGCCCGGGAAGGCATAGATCGGGTCCACGGTCCCGTCAGGGCAACGCGTCGTCAGGCAGACCGTCGTTCCCGCAACCATGAGCTCCCGGGCTGCGGCCAGCACGTCGGGATGGGTGTTGCCCGATCCCGTCGCGGCGACCACCAGGCCACGCGGCCGGGACGCCGCCAGGCCGCGGATGATCGCTCCGTCCATGCCCGTTACGACGGTGACCAGGTGCACGTCTTCGAGCGCGGTGGCCGGAATCGCACGCAGACCGCGGCGGCTCTCGCGGCGGCTCTCGCGGCGCGCCACTATGCGGACCGTGCCACCGGCGACCTCGCCCAGGGCCCGCCCGTCGCGCGCTCGGAACGCATCGAGCGCGGTCGAGTGCGCTTTGACGGCCTGGTCGGCTCCGATCACGAGGCCACCCAGCACGACTACGACGCCAGCGCCGGTCAACTCGGTGCTGACAGCGCAACAGACCGCGTCGGCGAGGTTGCGCGGTCCGTCGTAGTCGACCGAGGCAGCATCGCGCATGGCGCCGGTCACCACCACGGGCTTGTCGGAATTAAGCAGCAGGTCGAACGCGAAGGCCGTCTCCTCGATGACGTCCGTGCCCTGCACGAGCACAACGCCGTCGACGTCGGCGCGGTCGAGTTGCGCCTGGATCACCCGCGCGATGTCGAGGATCTGCTCGAAGCGCAGGTGTGACGCCGGCACGAGGCCCCAATCGATCGGCACGAGATGGGCGATCCGGGCCGCCTCCGGTGCTCGGGCAAGGATCTGCGCCCCATCGAGAATCGGTCGGTTGCCACCGGCCACGGGGTCGGGCTGCATCGAGATCGTGCCGCCGGTGAAGACGATCGCGACGCGTTTCAACTCTCGGGATCAATGCGCCGGCCGCGGGGCGCAGGGCCGGGGAGACCCGGTGTCACGGGCGTGGCCGAGGTCTGTATGTCGGCGACTCCGTCCTCTGGCGCGTCGACGTATCGCAGCTGGACAGGCTGGGTCAGCGATCGCGAGGTCACCGCAACCGGATCCGCGGCGTCGATGAACCCGCCGCTCCCCATCGCCTCGTCCGACGGCTGGGCGCGCCAGATGGAGCCGGCGGCGATAAGCAAGACGACCACTGATGCCCCCTGCACGACGACCGAGGTGCCCACTGCGTCGGCAATCGGACCCACGATGATGATGGGCAGGAAGCTGGCGATGCTGACGAGCATGTTGAGGACACCGAAGACCCGGCCGCGAATGCTCGGCGGCAGCACTTCCTGGAGCTGCGTCTGAGCGGGCACGGCGACGAACGCGTAGGCCACTCCCATTGCGAACGCGACGATGATGACGACAGAAAGCAGTGAAATCAGCGGTCCGAGCGACAGGCTGCTGGTGAGGCGCTGAGCGATCGAAAGCGCGAGCAGCGTCACGCCTAGCGCCACCAGGCCAGCCTCGATGCCCCGCCGGCGCGCGAAGTGTCGGCCGTACAGGTTGAGCACCAGGATGCCCATCACCAGGCCGAGCCCAAGGGGCAGCACGACGACCACGAAGTCGCGCTCCGACAGCCCGAGCACCTGCGTCGCGAAGCCCGGTCCGAGCACGCCCAGAACGCCGATCAGGGATGCGGTCACGGCAAGGTAGGTCAGGGGCCAGAACACGGTCCGGTTGGCGATGATGAAACGGAGACCATCGGCCAGCTGGCTGAACGTGGTCGCTACCGCGCTGCCCGCCTCCCCGATCGCGTGGGCTGCCTCGCCCAAAGCCTGCGATGGGCGCGTGAGCGTGCTGGTACGCGGGTTGTAGCCGGGAAGGAACCAGCACAGGACGGCGCCCACGAGGTAGCTGCCAGCCACCGCGACCAGCAACGCATTCTGGCCGGCCAGATTTACGACCAGGGGTCCAAGGAGCGCGAAGCCGAGGAAGAACGCTGCCTGGAGGGTGAAGATGTGCAGCGAGTTGGCGGCCAATAGCTGCTTGCGCGACACGACGACCGGGATCATCGCTGCCTCGGCCGGGCCGAAGAAGGTGGTGATGGTCGAGATGACGACCGTCAGCAGCAGGATCAGGCCGATGTCGTTCATCACCAGGAGCAGCACGAGGAACAGGGCCGCGCGGATGGCGTTCGTGGTGACCAGGATCAGACGACGATCAAGACGGTCGACATAGACCCCGGCGACGGCGCCGAAAATCACGGACGGCACAAGGAAGCTCAGGATGAGTAGGCTGACCGACGTCGACGACCTGGTCAGGCCGAACACCTGGACGGTGAGCCCATAAAGGACCATGTTGCCGCCGACCTGGGTAACCAGCTGCGCCACCCACAGCGCCAGGAAGCGCCGGTTGCGCAGGACTCCGAGCGTCTCCTCCGGCTGAACTGCTGCGGTCATGGCTGTGCCTGCCGGGTCTCGGCGTCTTTGGCCGCGCCCGGCTCGACGAAGCCGCGGAAGCGTCGTTCCAGGTCGCGCCGTTCGAGCATGACCCTGTGGCCGCATCCGGCGCAGCGCAGGCCGATGTCGGCACCGACGCGCGTGACCTGCCATTCGCGCGCGCCGCATGGATGGGGCTTGGCCAGGTTCACTCGGTCATCGACGTGGAGTTCGAGCACTGGCTGGTCCTTTGTCATCGGGCTCGATCAGTAATACGGCGGAGGGCGACGATAACGGCCACGCTGGATCAGCAGGACAAGCACGATGACCGCCGCCAAGACCGCCACGGCGACGACGAGCGCGAGCAGCACGGCGCCGGTGGAGTCACTCGAAATCCCCTCCCCCGCAGGCACAGGCCGCACCGTCGGCGCGGCGCTTCGGCCGGCCACCAGGGTCGGGCCCGGGTTGTTCGTGCCGGGACCGGATGCCCCGGGACTGCTCGGCGGCGACGCGCGGGCACCCGGGTCGTCCGTCGGTTGGCCCGGGTTGGCCCAGGCGCTCGGCACCGGGCCCGCGGGCGCGGGCTGTGGCCCAAAGGGCTCGCGGACCTCGACGCCGAGCGATGTCATCCAGGCCTCGTTGAAAGTAGTGATGTCTGTGCCGGTCGCGGCGGTAAAGGCGTCGTCGTCTGAGAGGCCCTGCGCATAGCTGCGCACAAGATCCCACAGGGTCTGCTCCGAGTAGGTGCGGATGAAGTAATCGACCGCAGAGACGCTCTCGCCGTAGGCCAGGGTGAACTGGTCCAGCGGCGATGGGAAGAAGCCGGCCAGCCCCTGGAGTGGGATGAGGGTTCCGTTGCGCGCTGCGACCGAGACGACGGAGCTCCATTCGAGCGCGTAGCCCTCCGACAGATAGACGGCGATGCCCTCGTTCAGCCAACGCGGTGGCCCGTGGTATGGGTTGTCCGTCGTCTCGTTGAAGACCAGGTGCGTCAGCTCGTGCGCGACGATCACCCGTTTGCGCTCAAGATCCTGATTGGGTGACAGCCAGACGAACATCGTCGCTATCGTCGAGTTTGCCTGCCCGGCGATGTTCTCCCGGTTCGGCGCAACCGCTTCTACGAGCGCGTCCTGCGTCGCATAGACGAACAGGTCGACCGGCGCGGGCACGGTGGACCCGAGAAGATCCGCGGCACGGTCGATCGCGGCGTTGGCGACGTCGGCCGCGGCCTGGGCGAACGCATTGTCGCCCTCGTACCAGTGAACGCGGACCAGATCCTGCTCGAGCGTCCGCCATTCGAACCGGTCGTCGTTAACCGTCACATGGCCTACCGGACCGAGCGTGGTCGTGCCATCAGCCGCACGGACGCGGAAACGGAACTCGATTTGCGAGTTCGGCGGGCTGTTGCCCTCTGCGACGCACGCACACTCCATGGCCGACGGAACGTCGAGCTCGGCTGACGCCTGCCAGCTACCGGCAACCGTGCCCGGGTTGGCCGCCACGACGACCTGCGGCTCCTTGCCGGCCAGCCGAACCAGCACCTCGACGGTGCCGCCCTCGACGCCGTTGATCTCGCTTGTCATGGTCAGCGGCTCACCGAGGTCGGCGGACCCAACCGGTGTCCCGAACGTCGGTTCCGCCGCCAGCCCGGCCACCGGAAATGCGACCGCTGCGAAGAAGGTCAGGAGAAGCGCCATCAGCGTTCGCGCCACGACGCTCATCGTCCGGTCCCCGGCGCCCAGTCGAGTCCCGCAATCCGGATGATGCCGACGCCAGCCACTTGCGCGCCGAGCAGCCCGTCCCTGGCGAGAGCCCACGACTCGTTGTATGACAGCGGCACGACCGGCGCCTCGCGGGCCAGGATTTCCTGGGCCCGGCTGTAGAACTCGAGCTGTTGGGCGGGGTCATCAGTGGCCGCGGCCTGTTCGATCAGCGCGTCGTACTCGGCGTTGCTCCAACCGCCTTCGTTGCTGCGGCTGCCCGTCTCGAGCAGCAGCCCGAGGAAGTCATGCGGATGCGGGTAGTCCGCATTCCAGGCCTGCGTCCAGATACCAGGCGCGCCCGGGGCGTACTCCCGGGCGATGTATTCCTCAAAGTCGTGGGTCTCGACCTCCACCTGGATTCCGAGGTTGGCCTCGATCTCGGCCGCCACGGTCTGCTCGAATCCGACGCCGTATGTAGCCAGCACCACCGTCGGAAATCCGACGCCGCCCGGGTAATCCGCATCCGCCAGAAGCTGGCGCGCGACCTCGGGTTCGTAGCTTGGCCGGTAGTCGGGGTCATCGCGGCCCGGGATGCCGGGTGGAATCATCGAAGTCGCGGGCACGTCGTCGGCCAGCCGGACCATGCGGTCCCAGTCGACAGCCTTCGCGAATGCAAGCCTCACCAGTGGGTTGTCGAACGGCGCGGCCCGCGTTTCGAAGCCGTAGTACCTGAGGCTGAAGTCGGTGCTCTGGCGCAGCTGTGGCCCGAGCTCGGTGTCGTAGGCGATCCAGGAGGCGTCAAAAGCGGAGATCCCTGTGTAGTCGATCGCTCCGTCCTGGAATGCCTGCAAGCGGCTCCCATCGCCAAAATCGGTGACCAGCTCGACCACGTCGAGCGGCGGCGTCCCGGCCCAATAGCGCGTGTTGCCGGTCAGGCGGATAACGTCGGCGTCGGGGATGGACGGCACGTATGCACCGGAGACGACGATGTTCGCTGGCGGAGCCGTGTCGAGCTGCCCGTACATGGACGGGGGCACGACGGCCATCGACGGCGAGGCCGTGACCGAGAGGAAGTAGGTCGCCGGACGGCGCAAATCGACCACGACCTGGTCGCCATCGGCGTGCAGCCCGACTCCCTCAGGCCCGATCAGCCCCTGCTGGTAGTCGGTCGCACCCTGAATGTCGGCCACCAGGCTTGACATCAACGATGGTCGAACGGGATCTATCAGGCGCAGCCAGCTGGCGACAACGTCCTGTGCGGTGATCGGCGACCCGTCGCTGTAGGCGATGCCCGGCCGAAGGTGGAAGGTGATCTGGCGGCCATCCTCGGATGCCCGCCAGGAATCGGCCAAGGCCGGCTGCACGTTGCTCTCGGCGTCGAAGGCCGTAAGGCCCTCGAAAACCTGTGCGATTACCTCCGCCGAGCCCGCATCGGCTGCCTGCCCCGGGTCCCAGGTGTAGATCTTGCCGCTGGCGACGCGCGCATCGATGGCGCCATCCTGGCCCAACCTCGGCTGGCCGCCGCATCCGACGACCGCGACGACCGCAAGGGTCATCAGCAACGGCGACAGGCGGCGCATTATGCGGGGCTCGATTCGCACGGGCCAAAAGTTTAGCCGCTCGGCTCCTCAAGCCGGTCAGCGCGTCGGCGCGTGTTCTTCACAGCAGGTGTACGCTCATGGACAGGTCGGGCGAAGGGGCGCCTGACGTTCCGGAGGGGCCGTCATGGATCTGGAACAGGGTCTTCGTACGGTGTCCGACGAGATGCTCCTTACGCTTGATCAGCTTCAGCTGCTTGAGCACGAGAAGCGCTCCGAGGCGCCCGGTTCGGTGCGTTTCGTTCGCCTTGCCGACGAGATCGAGAAGCTCGCCGCGATGATCTTCGCTCAGACGAGCACCCAGCAGTCGCTGGCCGAGAAGAGCTACGCCGCCGCGCGCGCTGGTGCCCACATCGCGCCGATCGAGGAAGTCGTCACGACCCGCGATGTGTCAGAGATCCTCGCCGACTGGCGGGCCGCCGAGCGTGCGCTGGCCGCCACCTCGATGGACAGCGCCGAGCACGCCAAGGCAGCCGGGGATGTCCGGCGCCTTCGTGACGAATACCAGCTGGCCTACAAGGCTCAGTCGAGCGAGAAGCGCCCGCTCCAATCCTGAGCCGCTGCGCACCCATTGGAGTTGTTTGGGCGAGAATCAGGGCATGACAACCGTCGACAAGAACTCGCTCGATAAGGACTCGCTCCGCGAGCGCCTGACGCCAATCCAGTACGCCGTCACCCAACAAGCCGGAACGGAGCCGGCGTTCAGTGGCGTGTATTGGGACAACCACGATGCCGGGGTGTACCGCTGCGTCGTATGCCGCGAGCCGCTGTTCGACTCGGGCACAAAGTTCGAGTCGGGCTCAGGCTGGCCGAGCTTCTATGAAGTGGTCGAGAAGGGCCGCGTGAAGGAGAAGACCGACTTCAGCCACGGGATGCTGCGGACGGAAGTGGTCTGCGCAAATTGTGGCGCCCACCTGGGTCATCTTTTCCCCGACGGCCCGCGCCCGACGGGCATGCGCTACTGCATCAACTCCGCTTCGCTCGCCTTCGAGCCGCTGACCCCGGAGGCGGCAGCCGAGTAGCGCGGCTCGTCAGTCACCACCAACGCCTCGTGCGCTCACTGCGACTTGAGGCGCTCCTGCTCCATAACGCGGCGGACTCGTTTCTCGGTCTCTGACGTGTTTACCACGAGGAGCGCCCAGATCGCCGCCAGCGGCCACCCGATCAGCGTGACCATCAACAGCAGGCACACCAACGCCTGTCCGGCGCGGCCGGCAAGGAGCATGCCGAGTGGCGGAAAAACGATCGCGATTACGTATCTCATGCGCTCATTCTGCCCCCTTGATATGGCGCCCCCGGAGAGTCTCGGGGGCTCAGCACCCCACGCAGGACGCCCTAGATTGGTACTCGGCGGCCGGTTAGTCTCCCGACCGATAGTTGACCGCATGGAAGCAAGTCGAGGGAGACCTCCGGACGGCACCGCGTGGAGTGGGTGGAGGGCATGGCAAGACGGAATCCCACCGCGGCCGAGTTCATCGAGGCGAACGCGCTGTTTGTGCCCCTCGTCCTCGGCGACATGATCGAACACTTGGGACACGCGGCTCAGGAGTGGTCCCTAGCAGTCTCGGCTGCGCGCCGCGGGGACCTCGACGACGCGTTGAAGCATGTCGTAGAGGTCGAGATCGCCGTTGACATTCCGCTCAGAGTGGGCCGCTCTGAGCTGCGTTCTATCGCTGCCCGTGCGGGGAGGCGACTGGATGCCGAGCTTCCCGACGAAGACGACAGACCGGACTAGCGGCGGTCGGCAAGCTCCCCGAAGAGACTCGGGACTGGCTACCGGCACGATCCGCTCACGTGGTACGCGGCCTAGCCATGCGTCGTGTTGACTCCCAGCAGCCCAGCGCCCACGCTCATTCAATGGACCTCCGACTGGCCCGTGGCCGCGCGTATCCGCAGACGTCGTAGACCATCCGGTCCAGATAGGCCTTGCGTGCCACAGGGTCCTCCTCCACGACCAGCCAGCCCTTGGCAGCGTCAACAATCGTCGCCTCTGCTAGGGCCTGTTCGGAGGGCTTGCTCTCAATCCAGTCGGTGAGCGCGCCCCAAATAAGCCAGTGGGCCCACGCGACATCGTCGGCCTGTCCGTCCTTATCGGCATTCGCCATTCCCAGGTGCCACATCTCCAACGCGGCGTCGTAGGGCGCGAGAGCACCTGCGATTACGGCCCTACACAAGGCGCGGAGCTTGGCGGCAGCCACGTCATCCATCGTCGGAGCATAGGAGCCTAGTCCAGCAGAGCCGCGATCTCCCAGCACGTCCAGACAAGGTCGCTGATTCACGCCGACACCGGGGGCGTTGAGACGGCGCGTCGGCGTCGGTGGCTCGGACCCGTTCCGACCCCTGCTGCGCCTCAGACAGCGCACCCGGCGGCGGCAGCCCGTCCCGCGCGTCCCTCTCCGTCCCGGCAGCGGACTGAAGCACCAAGAAACGTTCGACCACCCGTTGTTCCTGCCGTCAGCCGGTGCAACAATTGGCCTACACCAGCCACAAAGAAGGCAACCGAATAGCAGCCGCTGACTAACTAAGCCCGCTCGCGCGGGGCGATGCTGTCACAAACGGTCTATGTCGTGACAGAGGTGGCGTTCCGAAAGGACCGCACCTTGCCCAACGACCGTTCGCTGCTCACAACGCTCCGCGCCTGCTGCAAATGCGGGCAGCACCTTCCCCTGGCCTTCTTTCCGAAGCGCCGCGACGGCGGCGCAGGCAGGTCCTACGTCTGCCAGTCGTGTAACAGCGAGCGAGTCCGGCTCTGGCGACAACGCCGACGCGACCTCCGCCGCGAGTCGCTGGCATGACGGCCGACATCACGCGGCGGGTTCGCACCTGGCTGGTTGAGGCCAGCGCCGACGCCAACTCGGTGCCGCACGACGGTCCCTGCGGAACAGAGCGGTTCGCCGCGCCCTGCGGCAACTCTGACCTCGCCCCTTACCTGCCAGCGGAACGAATAGACAACGGCGACGTGTTGTGCCATCGCTGCGGCAACCGGTTCCGGCCCGACGAACCGACCCTGTGCGGTCGGGGGGTGGTGGCGTGAGCACCGAGGAACTTCTCGAGTTCGACGCTAGTTGGGACGGCGCTTTTGACGAGGAATGGGAGCGGCAACGGCAGACGATCATTGGCTCGTCCGAAACGGCCGACAGCGACGAGCCGATCCAGTTTCCGGCGCCCGCGGACGCACGGGACGAAGGGGACGAACGAAGCCCCGTTGCGGACCTCGTGGCGATTGCCCAACGTGGCGAGCTTTTCCATACACCCGAAGGCGTTCCCTTTGCCTCCTTCCGTGATGACAATCACCGCGAGACCTGGCCCGTCCGGTCCGGAGGCTTTCGTGAGTGGCTTTCCGCTCACTACTTCGACCTAACCGGCAAATCGCCGTCCAGCACGAAGATGCTGGAGGCTCTGCTCACGATCGCTGGCCTGGCCAAGCACCGCGGCGAAACGCGGAAGACATTCCTACGGATCGCTCCACTCGAACGGTCCGTTTACATCGACCTCGGGGCACGGGACTGGCGCGCTATCGAGATCACGGAAAACGCATGGCGCGTGGTCGCCGAGCCGCCCGTCCGATTTTGGCGGTCTGCCTCGATGCTGGCCTTACCAGAACCCGTCGCCGGAGGAGACCTGCTCGAGCTGCGTTCTTTCATGAACGTGTCCGATGACGATGCTTGGCATCTGCTCGTCGGGTGGCTCGTGATGGCCTTCTCACCGACCGGCCCGTACCCGGTGGCGGTCCTACACGGCGAGCAAGGAAGCGCCAAAAGCACCGCCGAAAAAATGCTGCGGTCGCTGATCGACCCGAGTCAAAGTCCGCTGCGCGCGACTCCAAAGGACAACCAGGACTTGCTCATCGCGTGTAAGAACGGCTGGGTCATCGCCTACGACAACCTCTCGCACGTGGAGGACTGGCAGAAGGCCGAGGCCGAGGCGCAGTTGGTTGCGCTGCCCGACAACAACAAGTTGGTCATGTTCGACCGGCACCGGACGCTCGCCGCTTCCCTCCCGGACGCGATCGCTGCGGCCACCCCGGACAAGGTGCAGGAGTTGGTCGCGCTGCTTGTTGAGCGCGTCGAGACTGCAAACCAGCGGGTGGCGCGAGTGACTTGGGTGCCCGCCGCGCGGCCGTTCTTCCGGGACGCGGGGGCCGAAGCGGAGGAGGACGCTGCGCTGTTGTGGCGCCCCCGGAGAGAGTCGAACTCCCGACGCAGGCCTTAGGACGGCCTCGCTCTATCCACTGAGCTACGGGGGCGGCCCACCGATTCTATGCGGAACAGCGGCCACGCCGAACGCGTCGATCAATGCAGCGGCCCGCGCGACCTAGAATCGAGGCCTCGATGACTACCTCCCCTGCTCAGCCCACGCTCGACTTCTACCGCCGCGACGGCTGCGAACCATGTGATGAAGCGCGCCTTGCCCTCCAGACCGTCCTGGAAGCGCGCGCTCGACGGGGCGATCGGATCCCAATCGTTCGCTACCGGAACGTGGCCGACTCACCCGGCTTCGAGTCGGAATTCGGCCCGCGCGTCCCGGTTATCGCGATCGGGGCCGCTCAGCTCTCGTTGACTGTGAGCGAGAGGTCGATCGCGAGCTTCCTCGACCAGGTGCTCGGCCGGCTGGCCTAGCGTGGAGCTCACCCTGGCGGCGGCGATCTTCGCCGGCGTGGTCTCGTTCCTGTCGCCGTGTGTGCTTCCGGTCGTGCCCGCATACCTCGGCCAGATGGGAGTCGTGGCGGCCGCCGGTGTCGCTCTGCCACGTGGTTCACCGCCGGTCGTTCTGCGTTCGAATCGCTGGCAGGTCCTCCCCCACGCCTTGGCCTTCGTTCTCGGGTTCGCGGCAGTCTTCACGCTGCTCGGCCTGACGTTCTACGCACTCCGCCCCCTCTTCGAGCTTCCACCCGTGCGGATCGCGGGCGGAGTGATCGTGATCTTGCTGGGGCTGAACCTGATGGGGGTGCTGCGCATCGGCCTCCTCAACCGATCATTGGCGCCGCGTCGTGAGTTCGGACAGCCCCCAGTTGGCGGAGCGGCTGCGCGCAGCCCGCTTGCCGCGCTGGCTCTCGGTTCTGTCTTCGCGCTCGCGCACACGCCATGCATCGGGCCAACCCTCGGCGCGATCCTGGGGCTGTCGCTGAATGCCGGCGCTGCGCCGCAGGTGATCGCGCTGCTTGCCGGATACTCACTGGGCATCGGAGTCCCATTCATCGTGCTCGCGCTGGCCATGGACGGCTCGGCGCGACTCACGCGGCCCTTCGTGCGCCACGGCCGGACGATCGAGCTGATCGGCGGCGGGCTTGTTGTGCTCATCGGGGTGGCCATCGTGTTCGATCTGCTGAAGGTCTTCGCCGTCGCATTCCGGTCACTCTGGCCGCAGGTCTAGATGACCACCGATCAGGACCCGGTGAGCGCGTCCGCTGAAGCGCCCGAACCTACGCCGACACCTTCGACGACGCCGACGCCGAAGGCTGATCGATGGCGTCGACCGCTGATCGGGCCATTCACTGTTGCCCAGGTCCTCGCGGTCCTCGCGGCGGTCGCTCTTACTGCACTCATGCTCGTCGTGTTTACCTCGCCATTGAACGTGCCTCCGCAGGCAACGCAGCCAAGACCCGGGAGCAGCTTCTTCGCGGTGGGTAGCCCGCAAGCCGGCCTGCGCGTGGGCGACGTGGCGCCCGAGCTGGTCGGCACGGTCAATGGCCAGACGGTCGAGCTGACGGACCTCGATGGCAACGTTATCCGGCTGGCCGATCTCCGCGGACGACCGGTTTGGATCAACTTCTGGGCAACCTGGTGTCCGCCGTGCCAGGAGGAGACCCCGGTCTTGCGCGACGTTTACGAGCAGTACGTGGACGAGGGGCTGGCGCTGATCGCCATCAGCGTGCAGGAGACGACGATCGAGGACGTGCGCGCCTACGTCCAGTTATACGACCTGCGATACACGGTCGGTTTCGACGCGACATCGGCGATCTTCACCACCTACCAGGCTTTCGGGCTGCCCACCCAGCTGTTCCTGGATCGCGAAGGCGTGATCCGCCACGTGGTGCTCGGGCCGATCACGCGCGAGGGAGCCGAGGAGATCATCTCCGGCCTGCTCGCGGAGTAGCCGAGCCTCACGAGCGGCGGCGTCCACCTAACGAATCTGGATATCGACCACACTGATATGGAAGGGCCAAGGCGCCCTTAAGAGCGACTCCGCCTTCGATTTTCGAAGCTAAGTCGGCCGTCGCGAGCGTGGGCGACAGGCCGCGGGGGACGCGAACGTTCCCTTAACGCGCTTCTAGCCGTTCGTATATCAGCGTGGCCGATATCCGCGGTCTTTGGAAGCGCCGACAAGCCCGCTGGGCGCTGGAATGCCGACCAGGCTGGCATATCCGGGTCAATCGGGCCGTAACGAAGGCCCTATCCGACTGCAAGCCACCGAATCACGCTCCGCCGAGCGCGGACCTGAACGCCTGCGACGGCTTGTAGGGGTCTTAAGCCCTTCCTACAGTCGTTATGCCGATGTGGTCGGCATTCTTTCGGCTAGCGGGACGGCTCGAAGCGGAACCGTTCGCGGTCGGCGGTCAATCGGCCCACCGGTTGGCGCCGCTCGTGCGAGAGCACCACGGTCCACCCCTCCTCCGTCGCCTGCCGGAAGAGCGTCGCCTTCACCTCGACCGAGGTCAGCGGAAAGTCGTCGAACGACGGCACCCAGCGCGGGTGTGCGCTCCACGGACGCATGCATAGGTCGCCGAAGAACCCCAGCGTCCCGTTTTGCCCGCGAACAACGATCGCCTGGTGACCGCCCGAGTGACCGCCGGTGCGAACGACCGACACGCCGGGGAGCACCTCCTCATCGCCGTTGGCCGACTCCGGTCGCCCCCACGGCTCGACCATGCGCAGGTCGGCCTGCTCGTACGAGGCCTGAAGTCGAGGGTTGGTGCCCAGCGCGGAATCCCACTCGTCGGCCTGGGCCACCACACGTGCGCGGGGAAACGCCCTATCGCCGTCAGTCGTCAGGAGCCCGCCAGCATGGTCGAAATGAAGATGGCTGACCGCCACCACGTCGACGGTCGAGGGGTCGAATCCTGCCGTCCGCAACGAGGGCAGGATGGGCTGTCCGGTCACCCCACGTTGAGTGCGGTGATGCTCGTCCATCCGCTCCCCGATCCCGGTTTCGATCAGCACGCGCCCCGCCGGGGTTTCTACGAGCAGGCAGTTCAGAGCCTGGTTGAGTGTGTTGTCGGGGTTGATCTCGGCCTCGACCAGGCGCTGCCACATCACCTTCGGTACGGGCCCGAAGACGGTGCCCGCGTCCGACGTGAAAGTGCCCGCCTGAATCAGGGCGACGCGAACCCCGCCGCCCAGGTCGGCGCGCCAGTCGACGGAGTCGTTCAGCATCGCGTCGCGGCTATGGTCAGCGCTTGGGCCCGCCCTTGGCAGGGTTGGGCTTCGCCGCTTCGAAGTCGCGGAAGTACTGCGACTCGGTCGGGCTGGATTGGCCCTGGTACTTCGAGCCGAGCTCGCGCGATCCGTACGGCCGCTCGACCGGGCTCGACATCTTGAAGAACGAGATCTGGCCGATCTTCATGCCCCGGTAAAGCGCGATGGGAAGGTTGGCTACGTTGGACAGCTCGAGTGTCAGGTTGCCCTTCCAACCCGGATCGACGTACCCCGCAGTCGAGTGAATGAGAAGGCCCAAGCGGCCAAGCGAGCTTTTGCCCTCCAACCTGGCCACGAGATCGTCGGGCAATTCGACCCACTCGAGCGTCTGGCCGAGGACGAATTCGTTGGGATGCAGGATGAACGGCTCGTCGCCCGAAATTGAGACGAGCTCGGTCAGATCTGGCTGCGGCGCCCGAACATCGATGAAGGGATAGCGGTTGTTGCGGAAGACACGGAAGTCGGCGTCGAGATGCAGGTCAACTGAGGAAGGCTGGAGGCAGGTCGCGTCGTATGGGTCGATGCGCACCCGGCCGGCCTGGAGTGCTGCACGAATGTCACGATCAGAGAGAACAGACATTGGCCCCGATTATCAGCGACGGCGACCGTCGCGGCTGGGTACGCTCTCTACCGCTTGGGGTAGCGCTTGCCGGTGGACCCGCCGCCACCGCGCGGACCCTCGGAATCGACCTCGCGTTCGACCTCTTCGCGCTCGGCGAGAAGCGAGTCGACCTCCTGGCGGAGCTGTTCGAGGCCCTCGAAGCTCTGGTAGACGCTGGCGAATCGGATGTATGCGATCTGGTCGATCTCCCGGAGCTTGTCCATCGCCATCTGACCGATGTCTCCGGACGGAACTTCGGACACCCCGCGCGACCTGAGCGCTGCCTCGATCTGCTCGGCCGCCTTGTCTGCGGCGTCGCTCGCCACCGGCCGTCGCGTGAGCGCCTTGGCCAGGCCCGAGGCCAGCTTCTCGCGGTCGAATTCCTCCCTGCGGCCATCCGCCTTCAGCACTGCGAGGCGCGCGGACTCGATCCGCTCGTAGGTCGTGAAACGGGTGGCGCACAGGTTGCACTCGCGCCGGCGCCGGATCGTGGCCGACTCGTCGAGGTCGCGCGAGTCGACTACCCGAGTATCTCGCTCACCGCAGCCTGGACAGCGCACTGGCCGCAATCCTCCGTGCAGCCACTACAGGTTGTGGCCTCCGGCCATCGTACCACTAGATAGAGCGCTTATTCGACCTGGCTGCAACCTCAGGGTTTCGGCCGCCCCGGATAGTCGCCGGCCAGGATGCGCGTCCCCGCAGGTGGGTCTCCGGGATATCTGCCGACCTCGATCAGACCATCAAGGAGTCGGTAATTCGAATGCCACGTGTTCTCGTGGATCACGCGTCCATTCCTGTCGCGGACCGTCCGGGTAACCCACGACTCGAATGCGTCATACCGATCGTTGATGTGCTTGGTCTCGCCGGGAGCCAGGCCGTCGCTGTACTTCATGTACATCTTCGCCTCGCGAAGTCCTTCAATACGCGGCTCCGAGAGGCGGACCGTCCTGCCATCGTCGAAGCCGTAGATCTCGAATGTGACCTTACGGCGGCCGGGGATGCCACGGATGTAGATGGGACGTCCCATGTCGTTGATAAATGCGGTGTTCTGGCCGCGAGTGACGCCATTCGAATAGACAGTTGCGTCGAGCCCGATGGGGTAACGACTGATGTAGATCGAGTGCGGGTGGCGCTCGACGATGTTGAGGCCGGCCCGCATCGCGGCGTTGAACAGCGTCGTCGACGCCGAGCACATTCCACCGCCAAGGACGCCGTCCTCGACGATCTTTCCGCCTCGGAGGACGCCGCCCATGTGGTACGGAGGCGATCTCACCGGGATGATTGCGCGGATGAAGTCGAAGCGCTCGCCCGGTTTGACGATCGTCCCGTCAATCCGCCGTGCCGGCACCTGGATGTTTGCGCCGCCGCCGTTGGACGGTCCAGGCACGAACCGCGTCTTCCAGCGGCCGAGAAGCGTCATGCCGTCGGGTACGTCCGGCGGCAGTGTTGGTGAAGGCTTCGGTGTCGGGGTCGGGGTCGGCGTCGGCGTCGGCGTCGGCGTGGCAGTGGGCGTTGGGCTCGGCGTTGCGGTCGGCGTGGGGGTCGGCGTCGGGGTCGGCGTTGGGGTCGGGATAACAGCGACTGCGGTGGCGGGTGGCGCGGATGGTGCGTCCGGCGTCGCCGGCTCCGGTGACGCTGGCGAGACGGGGTCGCCGGCGCATGCAAGCACGATCAACGCCAAGAGGATCGCGGCCCGCTGCCGCATGACAGTGTTCATGGACGCCCCAGCCCCCAAAGATGCAGCCCGACTCACAGGTCGGCTAAGTGAAGACTACTGGCCGGCGCACTTCGTGACGCGTGAGAATGTTGTTCAGTCAATCGGTTGGTTGCATCCGGAGTTCACTTATGGGCATCGGCTAGGCTGACGGCATCGTGATCTGCTCCAACTGCGGCACCCACAACGAACAGGGGCGCAAGTTCTGCAAGGAGTGCGGGACAGCACTGGCAGCCATCTGCGCCAACTGTGGAGCGGGCAACGCCTCGGACGCCAAGTTCTGTGGTGAGTGCGGCAACACGCTTCAGGCAGGAGCGACGGCTGCCGCTCGCCCGACCCCCCAGCCGACCCAGGCCCCGACCGAGGCGCCCCACGCCGAGCGGCGCCTGGTGTCCGTCCTCTTCGCCGACCTTGTCGGATTCACGACGCTCGCGGAGGGCCGCGACCCAGAGGACACGCGCGAACTCCTGAGCCGTTACTTCGAACTGTCGCGCGACGTCATAAGTCGCCACGGCGGCACTGTCGAGAAGTTCATCGGCG